>MHGM01000026.1:7158-16127 GCA_001805565.1 Omnitrophica WOR_2 bacterium RIFCSPHIGHO2_01_FULL_52_10 | reverse complement strand
ACTGACAGAACAATACGTCCCAACGTTTCCCAATCACCAAGCATTGTTCTCCCTCCTCCAATGAGTGCGTCCTTGACAAAATGGACATTTTGTCAAGGACGCGTACGAATTTAATTCAAAGAATGAAACCCCAGGCCGGCGATCATCGCGGCATTGTCCATACACAGCGCCGTCGCCGGAAAATAGACCTTGATCCCCTTCTTGTGCGCTTCTCCCGATAAATGCTGCCGCAGAGCTGAATTGGCCGCGACACCGCCGCCGACCAAAAGCGTTTGCACCTTCAATTTCCGGCACGCCGCAAGCGCTTTGATAACCAGGATCTCGACAACACTTTCCTGAAACGCGCGGGCGACCGCGGCAACCGGATAATGATTCTTGTTCCCGTATTTTTGCCGGTGATACAAAACGGCCGTCTTGACGCCGCTGAAACTAAAATCCAGAGTCCCTTCCAACGCGGCATACTTAAACGACACCGTTGTCTCCGGGACGCTTTTCGCCAAACGGTCAATGACCGGCCCCCCGGGATACCCCAGTCCCAGGACGCGGGCCACCTTGTCAAAGGCTTCCCCGGCGGCATCATCGCGCGTTTTCCCGATCCGTCTGAAAGTCCGGAAGTCCCGCACACCGTACAGATCCGTGTGTCCACCGGAAACGACCATCCCGACCGCTGGTAACCGTGGCTGCTCCTCCGCCAAAAAATTGGCATACACATGCGCCTTAACGTGGTCGATCTCAACTAATGGTTTGTCCAGCGCGGCGCTCAATGCCCGGGCAAACGATATGCCGACTAAAAGCGAACCGATCAATCCCGGCTCTTTCGTTACGGCGAGCGCGTCAATGTCCGCTGACGTAAGGCCTGCCTGCTCCAGGGATTCATCGACAACCGGCTGGATAAATTCCAGCTGTCGTCGGGAAGCGACCTCAGGGACGACACCGCCGTAACGCTGATGTTCCTTGAGGCTCGAGGCGACCACATTGGAAAGTATTTTCCGTCCGTCACGGACAACGGCCGCGGCGGTTTCATCACACGAAGTTTCAATACCCAGGATATTCATATGAATAAAAAATTCCTGTCATTTTTGAGGAACGGCTTCTGCCGGTTGAACATCAGCGCCCGCGTCGGTTGCCGCATCAGTAACCGGGGCAAGGGTTCCCTGCGCAAAATTCGCGTAAACCTTGATCCCCTTCAAAACGCTGATCGCGCTTTGGACCTGATTATCACCGAGCAGCCGTTCGCGGATCTGTGCTTCTTTGCCATCCTGCTTTAACTTTTCCGGGTCCGGCGCGTCCTGGTTCTCAACACCTTCAAAGATCTCCTCCACTTTTTTCTCTTTTTCATCTTCGGCGTCTTCGGGCGGCAGCTGCAGCTCGACAACAATATCGGGCTCGATACCGATGCCGTGGATGGAGCGTCCGGAAGGCGTGAAATATTTACTGGTTGTCAAACGCAACCCCGAACCGTCCGGCAATGGAATGACCGACTGCACCGACCCTTTCCCGAATGATTTTGTTCCCAAAATAATCGCCCGCTTGTTGTCCTGCAGGGCGCCGGCTAAAATTTCACTGCCCGAGGCGCTTCCTTCGTTGATAAGAACGACCATCGGCCAGCTGACCAGATGCGACTTGTTGGTGGACCGCGTGATCGTATTTTGCGAAAGGCGTCGCCCTCTAGTAGAAACGACCGTTTTGCCTTGAGCCAAAAATTCTTCGGTGATATTGATCGCCACGTTCAGCAACCCGCCGGGATTGTTGCGCAGATCCAGGATCAGGCTGTCGGCCCCTTGTTGCGTCAGATCCTCCAATGCCTTGCGAAAGGCCGTTGCCGAATCTTCCCGGAATTCCGCCAATCGGATGTACCCGATATGGTCCTGCAAAATTTGCGTGTTCTTCACGTCCTGGATCTGGATGATCTCCCGGACGATCGTAAAATCGATAAGTTTATCCGCGCCCTCGCGCAAAACAGTTATCTTGACCTCGGTACCGGGCTTGCCGCGCAATTTCTTGACGGCGTCATCGAGCGTCAAGTCGCGGGTCAATTCATCCTCGATCTTCACGATATGATCACCCGCTTTGATACCGGCGCGCCAGGCCGGGGTGTCTTCAAGGGGGGTAATGATCGTCAAAAGCCCGTCACGTATCGAGATCTCGATGCCAAGCCCGCCGAACTTCCCCTGGGTTTCAGTCTTGAGCTCTTTATATTCATCCGGGTCAAGGAACTGGCTGTGCGGGTCCAGCGAACTTAACATTCCGCGCAACGATCCGTAAATAAGGTCTTGGGGAGTCTTTTCCTCAACATAATCGGCCTGGATGGTCGTCAGGGCGTAACTATAAAGTTCTATCTGCGCGTAGAGGTCGTCTTTGACTTTCCGGTCGATCTGGCAAATGGCCACGGTGGCTATCGATAAAAACACCAGAATGCCGCCTGTGACAAGCAATAATCGTTTAGCCATTCAAGTCCTCCTTAAGCGTCACTTTTAGCCGACAGTTTACGTTGTATAATCTCACCGATCATTTTCGGATTCGCTTTTCCCTGACTCTTGCGCATGGCCTGCCCGACCAAAAATCCGATGGCGCTCGCCTTGCCTTCGCGGATCTGACCAACGACATTTTGATGTTCACGGATCAGTTCATCGACGATTCCCTCCAACGCCGAGCTGTCGGAGACCTGCGCCAGTCCCGCGTCGCGGATGACCGCGGCCACGTCTTTACCGGTATCCAGAACCTGTTTTAACGTTTCTTTGGCCGTGAGATTACTCAACACGTTCTCATCGACCTTGCGGATGATGGCGATGAAATCTTCCGGTTTTATCTTGATATCGCTAAATCCCATTTTACGCACGTTGAGTTCCTGAAGCAACGGCCCATTAAGCCAATTGGATATCTTTTTCGTGTCCACGTAAAGCTTGGTGCACGCCTCAAAAAAATGCGCGATGTGTTGGTCCGCCACGATGATCCGCGCGTCGTATTCCGAAAGCCCGTACTCGCCCACAAAACGCTCGAATTTCTGCCGGGGCAGTTCGGGAATCGACCGGCGGACTTCCTCGATGAGCGCATCGTCAATATCAAATGGGACCAGATCCGGTTCCGGAAAATAGCGGTAATCGTGCGCTTCTTCCTTGCTGCGCATCGTGACGGTGGTCCCTTTTTCCTCGCTCCACAACCTCGTTTCCTGGATGATCCGCCCGCCGGAGGATACCACCTCGCGCTGACGCTTTTCCTCGAACTCCAGCGCGGTACGCACCGCTTTGAATGAGTTCATATTTTTTAACTCCGTCTTGGTCCCAAAAATTTTTTGACCCGCCCCGCGTATCGAAACATTGGCGTCGCAGCGCAGGCTCCCTTTTTCCATGTCGCAATCGGAAACGTGAAGATATTCCAGCGTCAGTTTAAGCGCCTGCAAATAATCATAAACTTCCTGGGGCGAACGCAAATCTGGCTCGGAGACAATCTCCACTAACGGCGTACCGGTACGATTATAATCTACCAGACTGCTATTGGAACGGTCATCGTGGATCAGTTTGCCCGCGTCTTCTTCCAAATGCGCCCGCTTGATATTAATTTTCCTGGTTTGACCGTCCACCGTCGTCATCCACACGTGCCCGTCATAGGCGACCGGCTTGTCGTATTGGGAGATCTGATATCCCTTGGGCAGATCCGGATAATAATAATTTTTCCGGTCGAATTTGATCAATGGATTGATCTGGCAATTCAAAGCCATGGCGATCTTCAGGGCATACTCCAGGGCCATTTTGTTCAAGACCGGCAGTGTTCCCGGCAATCCAAGACATACCGGACAGGTTTGCGTGTTGGGGTCACGGCCGAACACGTTGGCGCAACCGCAAAAAATCTTGGTGCGCGTGCTCAATTGGAGGTGGACTTCCAGCCCGATGACGGTTTCGTATTTTTGCCCAAGGGGTTGATTCATAACGGTGTCCGCTCTTTGTGCCACGGGGTGTTCTGTTCATACGCGTAAGCGATCCGAAAAAGCATCGCTTCATCAAAAGGTTTGGCCAGAATTTGTAATCCGATGGGCATCCGCTCTTTAGAAAATCCACAGGGAATCGAGATCGCCGGAATTCCGCTCAAATTGGCCGAGATCGTATAAATATCCGAAAGATACATGCTCAAAGGATCATCGGTTTTCTCACCGATCTTGAAAGCCGTGGTTGGCGCTGTCGGCGTGATGATCGCATCGAGTTTTTGGAACGCCTTGTCGAAATCCTGTTTGATCAGGGTGCGGACCTTCAATCCCTTCAAGTAATAATCGTCGTAATAGCCGGACGAAAGTGAATAAGTTCCCAACATGATCCGCCGCTTGGCTTCGCTGCCAAAACCGGCATCGCGCGTTTCTTCATACATATCGATGAGCGGCGTTTTGCGCGTGTCGACCGGCTGGCGGCGAAGTCCGTACTGAACGCCGTCGTAACGCGCCAGATTCGAGCTGGCCTCCGCGGTCGCCACAATATAATATGTCGCTGTCGCATATTCGGTATGCGGAAGCGAAATTTCATAAAACGTCGCTCCGCGTTTTTTAAGAACATCGATTGCCGCGTTGATCGCTTCGCGCACCTGCGGGTCGATCCCTTCCACAAAATATTCCTTAGGGATCCCCACTTTAAGTCCCTTGACGTCATTGACCAGCGCTTTGGTGTAATCCGGCACGGGCAGATCCGCCGAAGTGGAATCACGTTCATCGTAACCGGCAATGATGCCCAAAAGCAGCGCGCAATCCTCCACGTCCTTGGCGATCGGCCCGATCTGGTCCAAGCTCGAGGCAAACGCGATCAGTCCGTAACGGGACACCCGGCCGTAGGTGGGTTTAAGCCCGACCACGCCGCAAAATGACGCCGGCTGGCGGATCGACCCGCCGGTGTCCGAGCCCAGCGCCCAGATCGCTTCGTGGCTGGCCACCGCCGCCGCTGAACCTCCGCTGGAACCGCCGGGCACACAGTCCTTGTTCCAGGGATTGCGCGTCGGTCCGTAGCAGGAATTCTCCGTTGAAGAACCGAACGCAAACTCGTCCATGTTCGTACTGCCGATCAGATACGCCCCTGATTCCTTTAACTTTTGGATGACTGTGGCGTCATACGGCGGTTTGAACCCTTCCAAAATACGCGAGCAACATGTCGTCGGCTCACCGGTCACGCAGATATTATCTTTAATGCCGATCGGAACAGGCATCGCGCAACCGCCGGAAGGTTCTTGCGTAGCGGCGTTTGAGCTCAGGCGCACATACGCTTTGACTTGTCCATCGGTCTGCCGAATCCGGGCGAGCACGGCGTCGCGAACTTCTTGCGGCGAAGTTTTCTTTTCACCAATCAGGTCCCGGAGTTCATGCGCTGTCAATTCGTTCAATTTCACTGGATGACCTTGGGCACCTTTAAAAATCCGTTATGGGACATGACGGCCACCTTCATCACCTCGGCCTGCGCCAGTGAAGGCCTGACCTCATCTTCCCGGTACACGTTCGCCAGGGGCAGGACATGGCTGGTCGCTTCGACCGCGCGGACATCGAGCTTTTCGAGTTTGTGGACGTAACGGAGGATATCCTCCAGATCCTTCGTGAGGCGCTCGACCTCGTCGCCCTGCAGGTGAATGCGGGAAAGGCTCGCGATATACTGAACGTCTTCTTTAGTAATACTTTTCTGGCTTTTTGTCATAACAGTTTATGTCCAAGATAGTAACATCAAACAGAATTTGTGACAAGCAAAACTACTGCAATTTGGCCTTAACAGCCTCGGGGATTGGCGTTGGTTTAAAATCTTTGGCGAGACTCGCCAGATCCACCTGCGCCTCCACCAGCAAACGGCCGCTGGCCTTGTCGTGGATCGTTTGCTCGAAGATCAGCCGCGCCGGCGTGATCTCTTTGAGCCGCGCCTCGCACACAATGGTATCCCCGTACCGTGCGGGACTTTTGTAAGTTATCGAACATTTGCGCACGGCGTAGAAAAAGCCCAACTGGTGAAGCTGCGCAACACTTAAACCCTTTTTTTCCAGGAATTCCGTGCGGGATTCTTCGAGATATTTCAGATAATTGCCGTAGTAAACGACACCACCGGCGTCCGTGTCATGATAATAGATCCGTTTTTCCATTGACTGTCCTTCGTATCCCCTTGAAAGTCTTATCTTTTTAACATTCTAGCGGCGATGTGTCAACCTTTCACTTGCCGGGCGCCGCGCCCAAAATTTGGGATTAATCCTTGCGCAAGCAAAAAGCCTGTGTTAGATTAGCGATAAGCCACGGGGATGAAATGCAACCAGCAGATGGAGTCCATGGATGGGTTCCGAAGCTTCAGAACAAAACCAGAATCCCCCTTCCGATCAACGATATTTCCCGCGGTGGAACGTCAATAATCGTGTTCTTTACCGCTGCGAAGCCGGCTCCGATCATCAACTGCGCCACGGGCACACCAAAGATCTAAGCTGCGCCGGCGCTTGCCTTTATCTCAAGGAATTTCTGCCCTTACAAGAGAAAATCGTCCTCAACATCCATTTGTCGCCGGGCACGAACTTTGACTTGCGCGCGACGGTGGTCTGGCAAAAAGCGGAAGATATGTCCTATTTGACGGGGATCGCTTTTCACGACACCAGCGAGGAAACCCAGCAGCAGATCCTCGAACGCGCCTTCGAATTCGACCGCTCCAAACTCCTCGAGCACTGGTACAAAGGCTGGGAAGGCGGGACCTGAATTAAGCCCGAAATTCGAAGCACGAAGCACGAAACAAATTTTAAAAGTTAGAAAAAGTTGCAAAAGGTTGGAAGACGTTGAAAAATGTTAAAAGTTTCTTGAGGTTACCTTTGTTTCAACCTTTTGTAACGTTCTTCCTCTGGCAACCTTTTCAAACCTCTTTCAACGTTTTCTAACCTTCATAAGTAACCAATCCTGATATTATTTCGTATTTCGAATTTCATGCTTCGGATTTAAAAAGAGGATACTTGCTCCCATCCCGATTCGCCAGCCGCACGTAATCTTCCAGACTCAAATCCTCCGCCCGTACCATCGGATCGATATTCAATTTCCTCAAAAGCTCCTCCGCTTCTTCCTTGCCGTAAACCACCCCTAGGGAATTCTTGAGCATTTTGCGCCGCTGGTTAAAACAGGTGCGGACCAACTTGAAAAGGAATTTTTCGTCACGAGCCTTGTGCACCGGCTCCGGCCTCATGCGCAGCGACAGAAAACAGGAATCGACCCTGGGCGCGGGACGGAAGGCCGACGGCGGGATCTTGAATATTTTTTTGGCCTGCGCGTAATACTGGACAAAACACGACAGCGAACCGTAATCTTTGGAACCGGGTTTGGCCACAATCCGGTCGCCGTATTCCAGCTGGACGGTCATATAAAACACGGGGAATTTATGCCGGAAGGCCAAAACCTTTTCGATGATCGGCGTGGCGATATTGTACGGCAGATTCCCGACGACTTTAAGGCCATCCGGCAGCCGGCTCAACGGATATTCCAGCACATCCGCGTGGATAATCCTCACATTCGTATCGCGAAATTGCTCCCGAAGCTCTTCCGCCAGCCGGTCGTCTTTCTCGACGGCAAAGACTTCCTTCACGCCAGCGGCGATCGCGGCGGTCAACGCCCCCTTGCCCGGCCCGATCTCCAGCACGACATCCTCTTTCTCCAGTTCGCACGCCTCAATGATTCTGTGCCGGATACGAGGATTGACGAGAAAATTCTGTCCGAGAGATTTTTTAGGGGAAAATATTTCTGAAAATCGCGGCTGGCTTTTACTCATACACGACGGCCAGGTGTTCGTCGATATATTTCTCGACGTTCCCCACCAAAATTTCTTTTTGCTATTTTGAACCACTGGTGTCCCAACGTTCATTGGTGAATTTAACGTAAGTACTTAATTTAAAAATGGTAACGATGCAAAAAATTTTTATCGATTTGAACTCACTTCTTCGTTATGTTGGCGTTTCTAGTAAAGGAGCCGCCGATGAACGAAGGAAAAACTGTTTTCTCCCAGGTTATGGAATTCTTGCCGATGTACGAATTCCGCAAATGTGTCGAGCGATACCGTGGCGATTACAAGGTGCTGAGCTTTACCTGTCTCGACCAATTTCTATGCATGGCTTTTGCACAAATGACATTTCGCGAAAGCCTTCGCGACATCCAGGCTTGCTTGCGCTCAAAGCAAAACAAACTGTATCACATGGGCATCCGCGGAAAAGTATCGCGCAACACTTTGTCGAACGCCAACAATCAACGCGACTGGCGCATCTACGCCGATCTTGCGATGATTTTGATCCACAGAGCGCGCGAACTTTATATCAACGATCCCTTCGGCATCGATCTGGACAACACGGTTTATGCTCTCGATTCTACAACCATCGATTTATGCCTGGCGCTCTTTCCCTGGGCACGTTTTCGAAAGAACAAGGGCGCGATCAAACTTCATACGCTCCTGGATTTACGCGGACCAATTCCGTCGTTTATCAATATCACCGACGGAAAGATCGCGGATGTAAACGTCCTGGACATCTTGATATTCGAAGCCGGGTCTTTTTATATCATGGACCGCGGATACATCGATTTCAAAAGACTTTACGCATTGCATCAGGCGCTGGCGTTCTTTGTGACACGCGCCAAGTCCAATATCAAATATCGCAGGCTGTATTCGCGTCCGGTCAGAAAGTCAACCGGCCTGCGCTGCGATCAAACGATTGTCCTGACGCAATCATTCGAAGATTATCCGGAACATCTGCGCCTCGTAAAATTTTACGACGCGGAAAACGATCTCCGCCTGACGTTCTTAACCAACAATTTTGCAATCGATGCCCTGACCATCGCACAGCTTTACAAATGCCGCTGGAAAGTCGAGCTGTTTTTCAAATGGATCAAACAGCATTTGCGAATCAAAGCATTTTTTGGCACATCCGAGAATGCCGTCAAAACTCAAGTCTGGATCGCAGTCTCGATTTACGTGCTGATCGCAATTATCAAAAAACGGTTATCTCTG
>MHGM01000026.1:4907-7083 GCA_001805565.1 Omnitrophica WOR_2 bacterium RIFCSPHIGHO2_01_FULL_52_10 | reverse complement strand
TTATACGATTCTACAGATTTTGAGCGTTAACATTTTTGAAAAAGAACCAATGGCTCGTCTATTGACAACGCAAAAACAAAACAACGACAACATGGAAAACGATAACCAATTGAAACTGTTTTAGTTATGCTGGGACACTAATGATTTTGAACAATTGATGAGGAGATTTTGGCGAGGTCTCGCCCAATCGAAGATCGGGCGGACAATACGCCTTCGCGAAGCGGTTCTTGACGAAGACCCCCAGCTCCGCGAACTCCTGCGAGATCTTCCTGACGAGGGTTTTATAACCGCCGGCTTTGGCTAATGCTTTAGGCATTTTTTATGGGGACCTGGAAGATTCATTCGCGGCGGGGTTCGTTACGCGCGTCTCTGATCGCGCTCAGCTTAATTTTGAGATTTTCTTTATGTTTGCCAATGAGTTTCAGCGCGTTTTCCACGTATTCCCTGGAGCTAATCTCATTAGCCGCGTATCGCTTCAAAATCTTCAACCACTCGTGGTGGATCTCGCAATGCTCAGAATCATCGATGACCGCCAGCGGACAATCCGGGCATCTCTGGCCAGAAAGCTCATTGCCGATAGTTTCTTTTTCCCATGTCTTGCGGTAGCCGTAGGCATGCGCTTCGATCCATTCCAGGGCGCGCAATTCCCGTTCTTCCGGGGGAAATTGTTCAATATACTCCTCGATCACCTTCAATTCTTTCTTGATGAATGTGTCGTCCTCAAGGGCGACCTTTTGATTGCGGCCCACAAACCGCAGGATCAGGGCGAACATGGGATCGTTAATCGTATACATAATATTCTCCACAATGACAAGGTTAACGCGAAGTATCCCGGCAGATACCCGCTGATTTTTTTATCGTACCACCAACCGCCGGCAGCGGGTAGTGAATTTTCTCAAATTTTCTCAAATGGACACAACGGTGGTGTCCCCGGCCAGTTTAATGGCCGCGGTCATCGGGGAGGCGTCGGCCTTGTTTTTCCCGGCGATGTCGAAGGCGGTGCCGTGCGCGGGCGAAGTGCGCACAAAGGGCAGCCCAACGGTCAGATTAACGAGCTTACGGAAATACAGGGCCTTCACTGGAATCAGCCCCTGGTCGTGGTACATGGCCAGAAGCGCGTCAAAGCGTTTGGAGTTCTGCGGATAAAAGATCGTGTCGGCCGGGAAAGGCCCTTGCACGCGTATCCCTTGTGAGCGCGCGCGCTTGATGGCGGGAATGATGTGGCGTATCTCTTCGCGGCCGAGCGTGCCTCCCTCGCCGGCGTGAGGGTTCAACCCGCATACGCCGATGAGCGGTTTTTTGAGGCGGAAATGTGTTTTCAGCGCGGTGTCGGTTAAGCGGATGGCCCGATAAACAAGCCCGGCATTGATCGCCCGGCTCACCTGCCCCAGCGGGATGTGGCGCGTCACCAAAAGGACCCGCAGCGGCCCGGAAACGAACATCATGCCGATGTCCTTCGCGTGGAAGGCGTCGGCCAAAAACTCCGTGTGCCCGTGGAAAGAGGGAATTATTTCTCCAATCGCCTCTTTGCACACCGGGGCGGTGACCAGCGCCGACAATTGCTTATCTTTGACCAGATCAATGGCTGTTTGCAGATACACTAACGAGGCTTTCCCGGTCAGACGGCTGGGCCGGCCGGCGGTGAATTCTCCCGCGCCAAGACAGCCGGTATCGAGAAAAGTGCAGTTTTTGTAGCGGACGGGGAAATATTTACGGAAGAGACATTCATCGCCGATGATCGTAAAACGTGCGGCGCGCCGCAGCGATGGTTTCGCGAGCGCCTTGGCCGCGACCTCGGCCCCGATGCCCGCGGGGTCACCGAGCGTGATGCCGATCGACTTATGGCTTGATCTCGACATAGGCCTTTTGCTGGAGCTTGCCGAGCCACCGCTCGAAACGTTCCTGGAATTTCTTGCGATACAACAGATCGTAGATCTGGCTCTTGACTTCCTTGAGCTCGGCCACCTGCGCGGGGATCTCGCCTTTGAGCTTGAAGATAAATATCCCGTTGTCCGTTTCGACCAGATCGGAAATTTGCTCCTGCCTCAGGCCGAAAACGACCTTTTCAATATCCGGCAAGAACTGGCCTTCCTCAACGATCCCGAGGGAAGAAGAATCGGAATATTGTTTGGCCACTCCCGCAAAATCCTTGCCTTCCTTCAGCAGGGCCAAGGCT
>MHGM01000026.1:3753-4886 GCA_001805565.1 Omnitrophica WOR_2 bacterium RIFCSPHIGHO2_01_FULL_52_10 | reverse complement strand
CTTGTTCTGCTCGTAGAATTCCGTGACCTCTTGCGGATTCACGAACACCCTGGACCTGACCTCATGGTCGATCACGAACTTGATCTTTAGCTGGTCCAGAATCTTGTCGCGCAGGTCCGTAACATTCGCGCCATTTTTGACCAGGGCGTCCAGGAAAACTTGCTCGGACGCATACCTGGCCCTGATCTCCGCGACGCGCTGGTCCACGAGCTTATCGCGCACCTCGATGCCGATCTCGTTGGCGCGGCTTAAGATCAATTTATCCTCGATCAGTTGTTTTAGACCGTTGGTCTGCAGATCGGCCATCATTTCCTTGACCTGATCATCCGGGAGGCCTTGCGCGGCCAGACTGGCAAAGGTCTGACGGATATAATCCTGCA
Organism: Omnitrophica WOR_2 bacterium RIFCSPHIGHO2_01_FULL_52_10; assembly: GCA_001805565.1. GTDB lineage: Bacteria > Omnitrophota > Gorgyraeia > Zapsychrales > Zapsychraceae > UBA10015. Next base: position 4,506 of record MHGM01000026.1, on the reverse strand, counting down.
GATCTTTGAAGGTGATCACCTCGTCATTGACCACGGCAATAATGCCGTCGTTGACGCTGTGCGCAACACCGGGCATGCCGGCGGTCAGGATCACCACCCCCATGGTAACGGACAAGAATTTAGTTAAGCGATCCATGAATCGTTCCCGCTCCCTTCGGCCACAGGTCCCCTCCCTTCCGGGATCCTTCGGCTGATAGGGAGAGCCTGTCGGCCATTTCTTTTTTAAGATGTTCAACGGATTCTTTCAAAAGGCGACAATACAGATCGAAGCCGATCGTGGCGATGTAGCCGTGTTGTTCCTGCCCCAGAATATTTCCCGCGCCGCGGATCTGCAGGTCCTCGAAAGCGATCGGAAAGCCCGCGCCCAAGCCGCTGTATTTTTCGATCGCTTCGATACGCGCCTTCGCCTGGATTGAGAGCTGTTTGCGCGGCGGAATAATAAAATACGTATAAGCCTTGTGCGTGAAGCGCCCCACACGTCCGCGCAACTGGTGCAGGTCGGAAAGTCCGAAACGGTCCGCGCGGTTGACGATGAGCGTATTGGCATTCGGCACGTCGATGCCGGATTCGATGATCGTGGTGCACACCAGGACATCGATCGTCCCTTTAAGGAATTTGAGCATGATCCCTTCCAGCTCATGCGGCGGCATCTGCCCGTGGGCGATGCCGATCCTGGATTGCGGCACCAGCCGCATGATTAGCTTGGCAATCCGTTCGATATCTTCAACCCGGTTGTGCAAAAAAAACACTTGC
>MHGM01000026.1:0-3705 GCA_001805565.1 Omnitrophica WOR_2 bacterium RIFCSPHIGHO2_01_FULL_52_10 | reverse complement strand
CGACATGTCCCGCACGCCGGTCAAGGCCATATAAAGGGTGCGCGGGATCGGGGTCGCGGTCAACATCAGCACATCCGCCAAAAGCCGGAATTGTTTCAAACGCTCTTTGGCGCGCACGCCGAAACGCTGCTCTTCATCGATGATGATCAATCCGATATCTTTAAACGCGATGTCCCGGGAAAGCAACCGATGCGTCCCGATGACGATGTCAACGCCGCCGTCCTGCAACTCTTTGCGGATCGCCGTTTGTTCCCTGCGAGTACGAAAGCGGCTGAGCATGGCCACCTTCACCGGAAAATCTTTGAGCCGATTGGTAAAATTGTAATAATGCTGTTCCGCCAGGATCGTTGTGGGCACCAGCACCACGACCTGCTTGTTGTCCATGACCGCCTTGAAGGCCGAGCGCAACGCCACCTCCGTCTTGCCGTAGCCCACGTCCCCGCACAACAACCGGTCCATCGGTCTTGGAGATTCCATGTCTTTTTTGACCTCCAGCGTGGCTTTGGCCTGGTCGGGCGTTTCTGCAAACGGAAATTTCTTTTCGAATTCCTTCTGCCAATCCGTCTCCGGTGAAAAAGCGAACCCTTTTAAACTCGCGCGCACAGCCTGGGCGTGCAGCAGCTCCGCGGCCAGACGCTGCAAACGTTTTTGAATTAAAGCACGGACTCGTTTCCATTCCTTGCTGCCCAACGGATACAACCGCGGCGGTTTTTTCTGAAAACCGACGTACTTCTGGACCAGATGCAGGTCATGGACCGGGACAAAGAGCTTGTCATCTCCTTGATACCCGATGACCAGGTGCTCTTTTTTCCCGTGGGCAACGTCCATCGGTTCGATGCCAAGATACCGGCCGATGCCGTGATTGTTGTGAACGACATAATCGCCTTTCCGGAGCTCGATAAAATTATTGAGCGGGACATCAGCACTGAAGACCTCACGCCCCGAAGGCTTGTTGGGCAGGATGATGACGATCTTGTGCTGCCAGATCGGTCTGCCGGTTTGGCTGTTGATCGTGGCGATGGAACGGATATGATCGTTCTCCAGATCGACGCGTAGCGGCGCATCAAAATCGACCGGATAAATGTCCACGATGCTGCCGCGCTGGCTGAACTCCCCCTGTTTGAAGACCCGGTTGACCCGGCGGTAACGCAGATCCCCTATCTGCCGGACCAGTTCGTCCGGGGCCAGGGTTTTTTCCACAAAGAGTTCAATCGACTGGAACATGCTGCCTTGGGTATTTTCCGGCTATTTCTTCCTTTGCAACGCCAGCACAATGGGCGAAACGATAAAGACCGTTGAATACGTTCCCACCACGAACCCGATCATCAGGCACAAGGCAAAGGTGTTGAGGACCTCGCCGCCGTAGAAATACAACGCCACAACGACCAGGGCGGTGGCAAAGGTCGTCAGGATCGTCCGGCTTAACGTCTGGTTGATGCTTTCGTTAATGATCTCTTTAAGGCTCTTGCGTCCGAGCTTGAGCATGTTCTCGCGCACGCGGTCATAAATGACGATCGTGTCGTTGATGGAATAGCCCGCAATCGTCAACAGCGCGGTCACAACCAGCAAGTCCAGCTGACGGCCCAGCATGACCAATATCCCCATCGTGACGAACACGTCATGCAGGATGGCAACGACCCCGCCGGTGGCAAAGTCAAAGTGCTTAAAACGGAACCCCACATAAACGAGGATGGCACCCAACGCGAAAACGATCGCCAGGACAGCGGCTTTGCGCAAGGCCTTGCCGACAACAGGGCCGACGTTTTCTATGCGCAGAATCTCAAATTTATTGTCAGGGAACAGCGTTTGAAATTCTTTTGAAACTTTTTCGTAGGTATCCGCGGAACTGCGGATCATGACGATCTCGGGTGACTGGTCGAACTGCTGGATGATCGCGTCTACGCCAGATTTGCGCAATCCCTCCCGTAAGCGGTCGACCTCCACGGGCCTGGTAAATTTATACTCCTGGATCTGCCCGCCGACAAAGTCGATGCCATAGGCGGCGTCCTTTTTCTGGATTAACGTCACCACCGTGGCGGCAATCAAGCCGACGGAAAGCGCGAAGGCGAAGAATTTTTTTGGTTTGGTCAAAAAATCAATTTTCGACGTCGCCCAAAGACTCAACATGGGAAGCTTTTGCATCAACCCCAGATTATAAAAAAGGCTGAACAACGTGCGGCTGACGAAGAGCGCCGTGAACAAGCTCGTCAAAAGACCGATCGTCAGCGTGACCGCGAAGCCTTTGATCGGGCCGGACCCGAACTGAAAAAGCATGAAAGCGGCGATCAGGGTCGTCGCGTTGGAGTCGATGATCGCCGAAAGCGCGCGGCTGAACCCGCTGTTGATGGCCGCTTGTATGGTGCGACCATTCTTGATCTCCTCGCGGATACGTTCATTGATAAGCACGTTGGCATCGACTGCCATCCCTAGGGTTAACACGATACCCGCGATGCCCGGCAAAGTCAGCGTCAACTGACTCTCCGGCAACATCACGTTGAGGAATCCCATCGTGCCGAAAATCAAAAGCAGGTTGACCAAAAGCGCGCTGTCGGCGATGAACCCGGCTTTCCTGTAATAGACCAGCATGAAAATAAAAACCGCCGCCGCGCCGATCTTTGTCGCGTCAATACCGGCCGAAATGGAATCTTGCCCCAATAACGGGCCGATGGTGCGTTCCTCTTCCACGTGCATCGGTGCCGGGAGCGCGCCGGAACGCAGCGCCAGCGCCAACAAAGACGCTTCATCCAGAGTGAATTGGCCCGTGATCTGGGCGCTGCCACCCAAAATAGCTTCCCGGATATTCGGGGCGGAGAGAACTTCTCCATCCAGAAGGATCGCGAGCCTTCGGCCCACATTACTTCTGGTCAAATTGGCAAATTCCGTGGTCCCTTCATTATTAAGTGTTATGGAAATATACGGCTGACCGAAACCTTGCGTGTCAAAATCCACCCGGGCATCGCTGATCCGTTCACCACTTAAAGCGACCCAGTCTTCCAACAATACAGGTTCACGTTCCTTCTCTTTGACATATTTCAAAATAAATCCCTGGGGGACATTGCCTTCCAGTGCCGCTTTAAGCCGGCTGGGGTCGTCATCGACCAAACGAAATTCCAGCTGGGCGACTTTGCCGACCATTGCGAGCGCCGCGTCACGGTCAGTCACGCCGGGAAGCTGTACCAAAATCTCGCTTTCTCCCTGACGCTGGATGACCGTTTCGGCGACCCCCATGCCGTCGATGCGGTTACGTAAAATTTCAATGGCGCGCAAAACCGCATCCTTTTTAGCGTTCTCCGCCAGTTTTTCCGTGTCCACCTTAAGGACCAGATGCATACCGCCTTTAAGGTCAAGCCCCAAATTGATATGCTTGTCCAGTGGAAACGTAAAATAAACGGCGGCGGCAACGACGCCGAGGATGATTAAAATTCTGTTACGAAGGCTTTTGTTCATCACTATCTCCCTATTCTTCTTTAACTCTTAACACTGGTGATTCTGGTGATCGCTTCCTTGTCGAATTCGATCTTGACGTTATCATCCACGCGCACGACCACGGTCTTGTCCTTGACCAACACGACCGTTCCGTGGATGCCACTAGCAGTGACCACTTCGTCGTTCTTCTTGATATTCTTGAGCATGTCGGCGTGCTCTTTTTGCTTGTCTTTTTGCGGTTTGATGACCAAAAACCAGAAGACCAAAAAAATAAGAATA
>MHGM01000025.1:5974-9035 GCA_001805565.1 Omnitrophica WOR_2 bacterium RIFCSPHIGHO2_01_FULL_52_10 | reverse complement strand
GTCCGGTAAGAATAGACGGCCTGGTTGATCCCCGCCTGGGCGAGGTAGAGGGCCTGTGTCCTGACACGTTTCATTTCCATCTGGGAAAGCCGCTCAATGATAAACGTGGTCACGCTCAAGACCGCGGCGGAGGCAAAAACAAGCAGGATAATGGAGGTGGCGAGGGTGAGACCTTTATTGTTCGCAGGGGAAGTTTTTATCTTACGCGTTTCGGTCAATGATAAATCTTTTTTGAATGTATCCGTAAGGGGTTGGATCAAAATAAACACTACCGATCCCTGGCTTGCGCCAAGGACCGGTAGTGCCATAAACATTCTATCCCAGGTTAATAGAATTATGCGCCAGTAAACGCTCCTGTGGCAGGGTCGTAAGTATAGGTCAAACCTGCTACTGTATCTGGACCGGTATACGTTAGCGCGCCTGTTTTTACCCAGCTAGAGGTGACGCCGCCCTGCGACAAGACAGTCCCAAAGCAAGCATTGGTGGTGGTGCAGGCCGCAACGGCAGCCCCATCCAAGGTAGTGGGATAATTCGGGACAACAGGAGGAATAGCGGCAACGTTGTCGGCGTGCAGCGTTGCGATCCCCGCCCTCACGCCGCCGACCACCCCTTGCTCCGCGGACGCATTAGCGTTTATTGATAGATTGGTAAATCGCGGGATGGCTACAACGGCCAATATCCCCAAAATCACGATGACCATGATCAACTCGATTAACGTAAACCCTTGATTTTTCCTGTTCATCGACATCCTCCCTGTTGAGACTGGTTATACTTTTATCCTGGCTACCAATGGTAGCATAATACATGAAATTTAAATTTCCATAATTATTATATTAATTTTTCCCGCCCTTAAAAACATTGATCAGGTCCCACATCGGCATAAAGATCCCTAAAGCCATAAATGCCACGACGCTCCCCATGACCAGGATCAATACCGGCTCGATCAGCGCGACCAGATTTTTTATCGTATGGTCGACCTGCGAGTCGTAATAGTCAGAAACATGCAATAACAGGCTTTCCAGTTCCCCCGTCTCTTCTCCCGCGGCAACCATCTGGACAACGACCGGAGGGAACATGCCGCTGGCTTTCATCGGTTCCGACATGCCCTTGCCCTCATTGACGCTCTTTTTGATATCATCAATGCTGTGGGAGATAATAACGTTTCCCGCGCTTCCGGAGCCCAGGTCCAAGACCTGCAAGATGGGAACACCGCTGGCCAGCAAGGTTCCCGTAATGCGGCAAAATCTGGACATCGTCAATTTAAGGAACAACGGCCCCACAATGGGCAACTTCAGCTTAAGATCGTCCCACCAGCGCCGTCCCTGTTCACTGTCAATAAATTTAAGCGACCAGAAACCAGCCGCCCCGATCCCGATCACAATGGCCCACCAAAAATGCGTGACCAGATAATTCAGGCCCAGGAGCATCCTGGTCGGCAACGGTAATTCCGCCGTAAACTGGTTATACAGATTCTCAAAGCGCGGGACGACCACGGTGATCAAAACCATAAAACCGATGATCATGGCGCCAACGACGATGAGCGGATAGCGCATGGCGGCCTGGATGTTTAAACGGGTTGCCTCCTCGCGTTCGCCTAATGTGATCAGCCTTTCTAAAACTGCCGTGAGCTTCCCGGACACCTCTCCCGCCTTGACCATATTTACATACAACGCGTCAAAAATATGCGGATGTTTTTCCAGCGCTCCGGACAATTTCGCTCCGCCCTCGATATCGCGCATAATCTGGCCAATGACATCTTTCAGGATCGGGTTCCCGGTTTGGGTTTTGATCGCGTTGAGGCTGGACAGGATGGGGAGGCCGGCTTTATTTAAAGTAAAAAGAAGGCGGGTAAATATATTCAAGTCGGAAAATTTGACGCCCCGGTATTGATCAAAGAGCCTATGAACCGACACTTCTCTTTTGGTCCGGCTGACAGCAACGGGCAGGAGCCCCATTTCTTCCAACTTGTCAATCACAACCCTTTCCGAGTCAGCATCCATAACTCCCTGCGTGAGCCTGCCCGATTTATCTCTTGCCCTGTATTGATAGGTTGCCACTGGTCATATCCTTATCGCAGATACCCGCGGACTTCATTCCACTTCCGTAACCCGCAGGACCTCTTCGAGCGTTGTCATCCCCTCCTGCGCCTTGAGGAGGCCGTCATCACGCAGTGTCTGCATGCCAAGTTCCCTTGCCTTTTTTCCTATCTCATCCGCTGATTTTTTTTCATCAATCATTTTTCTGATCTCTTCGGTCATGACCAGCACCTCAAATATTCCCTTGCGTCCCTTCAAACCTGAACTCTGGCATTTAGAGCATCCCTTGCCCCGATAGAATTTTGTGCCCGCCTTGAGACCCAGCTCTTTCAAAACATCATTGCCGGGCTGACAGGGCTCCTTGCATTTATCGCAAATTAATCTTATCAACCGCTGGGCCACAATACCAATCACGGAACTGGATGCCAAAAACGGCTCAACACCCATATCAATCAAACGTGTCAGGGCGGAGGCCGCGTCGTTGGTATGAAGAGTGGAAAAAACCAGATGCCCGGTCAGCGCCGCCTGGATGGCGACATCCGCCGTCTCCTTGTCGCGGATTTCTCCCACCATAATAATATCCGGGTCCTGCCGCAAGATCCCGCGCAAACCGTTGGCAAAGGTTATGCCCGCCAAAGGGTTCACTTGCGTCTGTCTGATCAAAGGCAATTCATATTCGACGGGGTCTTCAATCGTAATGATATTCTTTTCGATGGAATTAATGACCGTGAGGGCCGCATAAAGCGTGGAGGTTTTACCGCTTCCGGTCGGGCCGGTGACGAGGATAATCCCGTTGGGGCGCCGGATGAGCTTCTCGAAAACAGCGAGGTCCCTTTCCAGCATCCCCACTTCTTTTAAACCCAGCAATACCGATGACTTATCCAGCAGCCGCATAACAACATTTTCTCCATGAAGCGTAGGAAACGTGGAGACACGAATGTCCAGACTTTTATTTTCCAGTTGAAGACGGATTCTTCCATCTTGCGGTTTCCTGCTTTCGGCGATATCCATTTTAGACAAAATTT
>MHGM01000025.1:3423-5909 GCA_001805565.1 Omnitrophica WOR_2 bacterium RIFCSPHIGHO2_01_FULL_52_10 | reverse complement strand
TCGATGCGGGAGCGCACTCTTAAACTGTCTTCCGCCGGCTCAAGGTGTATATCGGAAACCCGGTCTTTAACGGCCTGCGCAAACATGATATTGACCAGATCAATAACAGGCGTGTCATCAAGGGACTTTCCAAAAACCTTGCCTCCTTTTGGGGGAGCCTTTGCTTGATCGATAGACTTGACCATCGCGTCAACCGTATCTCCGGCGCTATAACAGGAATCAAGGACCCTTTGGATCCCCCGTTCAGAGACCAAAACCGGTTCCACCATTTCCACCTTACTGGCCCGGCGGATATTATCGATGGCCTCGATGTCCTGCGGATCGATCATCCCCACCGTGAGCGTATTGCTAATTTTAAACAGGGGAACAGCTTTATATTTTTTGGCAATTTCTTCCGGGATCAATTCGACAAGTTTTCCATCAACAATATAGTCGCTTAAATCCATATAAGGCAAACCCAGGGCGGTCGCTTGAACTTTGACGATATCTTCGTAGGCGATAAAGCCAAGCTTTTCCAAGGCATTGCCCATACTTAATCCGGTACGCCTGGTTTCTTCTCTTGCTTTCTCAAGCTTTTCCTGCGTAATTAAACCCTCTTTTAACAAGAGGTCAATGACTTCCCGTTCCCGGCGTATATTGACTTTACTGTCCATCCTGCCTCCGGTCTTTTTCCAGCAATTCCTTGATTTTGGCCAACAACTTTTTAGGATCAAACGGCTTCGTCAGGTACGCATCTGCCCCGACCTCGAACCCAAGCTTTTCATCAGCCTCCTGGGCCCGCGCGGTATACATGATAATCGGGATATCTTTATATTTTTCATCAAATTTCAGCATACGGCAGACTTTATAGCCGTCGATCCTGGGCAGCATTAAATCCAGGATAATTAAATCGGGTTTTTCCTTCCGCGCCTGGTCCAGTCCCTCCTGCCCGTCCCGGGCCGTTAAAACCTTAAAATTGCCCGCCTCCAATTGCATTTGGACAGCATAGATCATGTCCTGCTCATCATCGACTAAAAGTATTCTCTTTTTACTCATAATACAACTTTAACTCGCTGTAAAGAATCTCCCGGTCTTCTTTGCTCATATCAATAAATTCCAAACCGATTTTATATTTTTCGAGAATTTCCCCCGGCCGGTGTTCCAGCTTTGCCAGCCAGGCCACCCGCGCTTTGGCCGATATTGTTTTTTTCTTTTTAAGCAATGCGATGCGGACTTCGATCTCCGCATCCGTCGCTAAAAGACCCCGGCTTACAAAACAAGCTCCATGTTGTGATAAATCCAGCGTGGCGGACATTTGTGTTTCCTTTTCGGGGGCGATAATATCTATTGTGGTCTTATAATCCATTCTCTTGGAGCGCCTCATTTCAGCGCCGATATATATTTCCTTAAAGTGCAGGTTCAAAGAACCATCCGGCTTGCCGCTTCCTTCCTCCTCGGAGAAATAAGACAAGATCCCCAGCGCGATAAATACATTTTCGATTTTATTTTTAATAAAATAATTTTTTGTTCTTTCTTTAAGTAATTCACAAAAATCCGAGACTTTTTCTTTTGCGGTGTGAGGAAAAATGACGCTGTACTTTCCCTCCTGCATATCCGTTATAATAATCCGCTGTTTTGTCCCGCCCGCGCCAAACAACTCTTCGTAGGTCAAGCCAACAATTTTCTTTAGTTCCTTAAACAGCGTTTCGGGCGCGACCTCGATTCTTTTTCTAAATGCCTCCCAATCAATGATCAACAGATTAATGAGATATACCGATTTATTGTCCTCTAATAACTGATTAATCTTTGCTTTTACGCCCGGCCCCAATAGGTTGGCCGTGTAGAACCGGGGCAATGTGAAATAAACCCTGCTGCCTGCACCCGGCTCGGATTCAATCCATATTTCACCGCCGTGTTTTTCCACCAGTTTCTTGACGATCGTCAGCCCCAACCCGATGCCTTGCCTTTTCGCGGCGTCACTTTGGGAAACTTGCACAAACTTGTCAAAGACCCTGGCCAGATCAGGCTTGGCTATGCCGATCCCCGTATCCCTGACCCCTATCCTGACTTTATGTTCCAAAAGCTTGACTTCCACTTTGATTTCACCATTCTCCCCGGTAAATTTGATGGCGTTGTTAATAAGGTTTGTGATGATTTGAATAACGCGTTCGGCATCAATAAAAATATTGATATCCTCGTCAGGCAGGTCATAACTTAATTTTATATTTTTTTCCGCGGCCAGTTCCTTAAAGAAATCTTTCGAGTCCTCAAGCAAATCCTTAATATTGGCTAAGGAATAGCGAAAACTCAATTCTTTGCTTTCGAGCCTCGAGATATCCAGCATTTTATCGATAATATTCTTCTGGCGATCCATGTTGTATCTAATCTTGACAAGGATTTCTCTCTGCTTGTCGTTAAGGGGGCCGGCCGTTTCATCATAAATCAGCAGAAGCAGCTGATGGACAATGGCTAAAGGGGTCCTTAACTCGTGGGATACGGCGGAGACA
>MHGM01000025.1:0-3394 GCA_001805565.1 Omnitrophica WOR_2 bacterium RIFCSPHIGHO2_01_FULL_52_10 | reverse complement strand
CAGCATCTTTAATGCGTCCCCTTTATCCAGTCTTTCTTCGCGCAGGCGTTCGTAGCGCATGCAGTGGGTAACGTCTCTGGCGGTCCCCAGCAAACCGATGATTTCTCCCTTATCCCCATATCTGGGGATCTTGGTGACCGAAACATACCGGTCCATACCGCCGGGATGTGCCGTTCGTTCGATTTTGTCGATGATCGATTTACCGGTTTCCAGGACCTGCTGATCATCTTTAGTCAGCTGCCCTGGTTCCAAACCCGGCCCCCTGGCAGAGGCCTTATTGACAAAAATAAACCTCCCCTGTTTATCCTTGAAATAAATAACCTCGGGGATATGGTCCATGAAATCCGAGAACAGATGATATTTCTTCAACAATGGACGGGGATCCGTTTTGGCTGCCGGCTTTCTTCTCATATTCTTTATTTTCTTTTTCATTTTTGATTTGACATCCTTGGGTAGTAACTTTTTATCTGTCAGCAGGTTGCACTTTCAGAAAGCAGTATATCATATCCACCGCCCGTATCAAAGTCGTTATGAAATTTCCTTCGCCAGATGGATGATTGTTTTCACTAACTGGTTATAGGCAATGCCGGCCTTGGCCGCGGACTGGGCGACCTCATCGATCCTGGCGATGCAGGGGTTGGCGTTGGCCTCGATGATATAGACTTTTCCATCCCCTCCGACCCGGATATCGAAACGCAGATAACTGCGGATGTCCATCGCGCGGTAGGCGCGCTTGCAGACCTCGACGATCTCCCGCTCCAGGCCGTTCGCCAGTTTCCCCGCGTACACGCTTTTGATGCCCCAGCGCTCGCGGTAGAGATCATCCCACTTCGCTTTATAGGTGGCGATGCGGGCGTCTTCGGGTAATTCGCCGAAAATCAGTTCGCGCAAAGGGAGAACCTTTAACCGCTTGCTGCCGATGATGGTCACGTAAAATTCCCGGCCGTCGATGTATTCCTCCGCGATCGCGTCTAAGTCCATATGATCGTGGATAAACCGCACGCGTTCGAGAAAAGCCTCCTCGCTGTCGACGATCGAGGCCTGGGAGATGCCGCGCGAGGCCTCCTCACTCAACGGCTTGATGACCGCGGGAAGTTTCATCTTTTTAGGAAGCCAGACTTTGCGGCGGCGGTAAAAGGTGTAAAACCACGGGACTTTCACCTTGTGAAAGGCCAGGATCTTTTTGTTCAACCCCTTGTTGCTGCAGGCGAACATATTATCCGCGCTCGCCCCCGTGTGCGGGATCTCCAGCATCTCCAGCAGGGCCGTCATATTCTTTTCCAGATACGTTTTATCATGGAACACTTCAACGAGATTAAAAATAACGTCGGGCCGGTTTTCCGCGATCTCCTCAAAAAGCGGGGTCAACGTATCGTACAATCCCAGGATGCTGACCTCGCAGCCGTTGGCCTTGAGCGCCTGGCAAACATCATTTTCCGTGTACATGTTCTCGGGGTCGGCGAACTCTTCCTGGTAGTCGTAGCCGCGCGGCTTCTGGTACGGGCTGTTGAACAACATCAGGACCTTAAGTTTCTTTTTCATGGCCTCGCCGTTTATGTCTCTGCTTTTTCATCCGCCGTTCTGGCTTCTGGCGAATGGACCACGGAAACGTCCCGTGTACAGGTAATTCATGATCAGCGACGTCACGTACGTCGCAAGCTGCATGGTAACGACGGTTTCGTCGTCTTGGACGACGAGCTTGAGTTCCCGGCTGCGTTTGATAATGTCTCCAAGAAGGTCGTTGATGACGTGCTTGCGTTCGCCGGAATATTTCGAGACGCTTTTGAGAAGGGGATAGCGGTATTTGCGGATGACGGCGGCGGCAACGGCCTTTGGTACTTGTCCGTCGGCCGCCATGGGCCGCCCTTGGCGAACCTCGCCGTTGGCGGGCGAGCCCCGCCAGAGGCAGGCCGGCGTGAAGACACGGTTGAGAAACGCGTCATGAAAATCCGGGAAATCTTCCGCCCAAAAATGGCGTTTCTTGTTGTAAAAATGGCGCAGCGTCATCTGCAGGCTGGAAAGCCGCCAGTATTTGTGTTTGCTTTTGACCGTTGGCGCCTTACCGCGGATTTCGCTCATCAGCTGGTCGACGTATTCCAGCTTGGCCAGGGCCTTCCAGCCCTTGTACAATTCTCTCCAGCCAAGCCCGGGGGTGAGCCACACCGCGAAGGTCTCGACGAAATCTTCATCCGGGTGGTACTGGGCATAATAGCCGTCCAAGTGGCGCACGTAGTTTTTGCTGTACGGACGGAACTTGTAGGTATCGGCATACTCGAGGCTGGCAGGCCCGAAGATCCGGCGCCATTTGGGGCGCCGGTGAAAGCTGTACGCGTATTCGAGCGCGTGGCCGGCCTCGTGACGCAAAAGTTTCATGCACCACTCTTTCGTGTCCCCTTCGGCCTCAATCATGATCTTTTTTTCCAGGCGGGTCAAAACCGGCTGCGCCAGATAAAATGGAATGCCGATGCACGTCTCCCCCTCGGGCGTTAACCACTCATCGGCCAAATAACATTCCGGCTTAAAAACGATGCCTTTAGCTTCCAATTCCTGGTAAAGCTGGGTGATGCACTCTTGAAGCCACGTCCCCTCGATTTTAAGCGGCAAATCGCAAATGCGCGTTGCGAGCAAATCTTCTTCGCTGATATTTTCCAGATCAACCACCGGCTTCATCGTCCCCGTGTCCCCCGATTGCTTACCGTCACCTTTTTTATTAATCTTAACACATCGTGGGGGTGAATCAATCCCGGCGTGGAATTAAATACGTTAGCGGTGCCGCAGGCGACGGCCTGGCGCAGCGCCTCCGGCAATGATTTCCCCCCGCCATGGGCCTGGATAAACCCCGCCAGCAGGGCGTCCCCGCAGCCGACCTCGTTAACGGCGCGCACGCGCGGCGGGCGGGCACACCAGATCTCTTGACCGGCCGAGGCGACGGCGCCGCGCGCGCCCAGCGAGAGAAGAACGACGGAAATGCCGCGGCCGTGAAAACGCCGCACGGAGTTTTTGATTTTCAACGAAGAATTGATCCGGCACTGCAGGATTTCCTCGGCTTCCGCAAGATTAGGCTTGATCAAAAACGGCTTGGCCTGCAGGGCCGCGGCGAGCGCCGCGCCGCTGGTGTCCACCGCGGCCGGGACGCCTTCCCGCCGGGCAAGACGCACCAATCGCGCGTACCAGTCCACCGGCGTGCCAACGGCATTACGTCCGGAAAGAACAACGAAATAACTGCGCCGCAACCAACGCCGGTAATGACTTTCAAACCGCCGGATCTCTTTCGACGTCAGCCGTGGCCCTTCCCCCAGGATCCGACGGCAGTGACCGGGCCGTGGACCTAAAACGGTCACGTTGAACCGTGTTGACTCCGGTACCTCCACAAATTCCGCCGGAATTCTTTCTT
>MHGM01000024.1:9208-10564 GCA_001805565.1 Omnitrophica WOR_2 bacterium RIFCSPHIGHO2_01_FULL_52_10 | reverse complement strand
ATCGCTTCGGCGATGAGCGCGCTGTCGAAACAGCTTAACTCCGCGAGCGACCCCCCGCCGCGGGTAATGATGATCGCCTCCAGCCCGTCGAGGCGTTGCAGTTCGGCGAACGCGCGGCAGACGTCTTTGGGCGCGTTTTTGCCCTGCATCAGGGTGTTACGCAAGTACACCTTGAAGCCGTAACCGCTTTTGCGCAGTTCGGAAATGAAGTCGTTGTAAGCCGCGGAGTCATCCGAGGTGATCAACCCGATCGTTAGCGGCACCGGCGGCAAGGGCAGTTGTTTATTTTTATCCAGCACGCCCTTCTCTTTGAGCGCGGCGATCAGTTTTTGCTTTTCCTGGGCGAGCTTGCCGAGGGTATACGTGGGGTCGATCTCCTCGACAATGAGGCGCACGGCCCCGTGCGGCGGATAAAAATCAACGGTACAGCGGAATTTGACCTCGATATCGTCTTTGAGCGCGAAGGCATTTTCACTTTGGACGAGGATCTGGTCGATAGCCGTCTTGCGGTTGGCAAAGATGACCAGGCCGACGCGCGCGAGGATCTCGTCGGAACGTGAGTCCTTTTCCACCAGCTCGAAGAAAATGTGTTTCTTGCCTTTGTTGCGGTCGTACTGCTGGATCTCGCCGCAGACCCACACCGGCCGTGGAAATCCGGCGTTGAGCACGTCTTTGATGAAACGGTTTAGATCAGATACCGTCAAATATTCTGAATTATTCATGAGGCAGCAAGCAGTCTCTGATAAATCTTGAGATCTTCATCCGAGAAACAGACGAAAATGACTTTCTTGATATTTGGCATTTTTTTGAGACATTCCTGAACAGTTCCCACGGCAATCGCGGCGGCCTGTTGCTTGGGAAAACGGTACACGCCGGTCGAGATGCATGGAAACGCGATCGATCTAAGGTTGTTATCCCGGGCAACTTCCAGCGAGCGCCGATAGCAACTTTTTAGAAGCGCCTCTTCGTTGTTTTTGCCCCCGCCCCAGACGGGCCCGGCGGTGTGGATCACGTGTTTGGCCGGGAGTTTGTAGCCACGGGTAATTTTGGCCTCGCCGGTTGGACACCCACCGAGCGTGCGGCATTCTTCTAAAAGCCGCGGGCCCGCGGCCCGGTGAATGGCCCCGTCCACCCCGCCGCCACCGAGGAGCGTTTCATTGGCCGCGTTGACGATGGCATCGACGGCCAACTTCGTGATATCGCCTCGCATTGACTCGATATGAGACATTAATCAAAAATTACCGTCTTATTTCCGTAGCAAAGTATCTTCCGCTCCAGATGCCAGCGCACGGCGCGGTTCAAGACCATTTTCTCCAGGTCTTCGCCCTTGCGCACCAGGTCATTCAGGGAGTCCCG
>MHGM01000024.1:0-9200 GCA_001805565.1 Omnitrophica WOR_2 bacterium RIFCSPHIGHO2_01_FULL_52_10 | reverse complement strand
TGATCTTGACGCCTTTTTGGTGCGCCTGCCGGTACGGGCTTTTTCCCGCAAAGGCGGGCAGGAACGAATGGTGGATGTTGATGATCTTCTGGCGGTATTTGTTGACGAAACGCGCGCCTAAGATCTGATGATAACGGGCCAGGACAATAAAATCGATCTTTTCTTTCTCCAGTAATTTAAGTTCTTTGGTCTCTTGGACGTTTTTATTCTTTGGCGTGATGGGTAATACGTGAAACGGGATGCGGAATTCCCGGGCGATCGGTTTGGCATCGGGGTGGTTGCTGACAATGAGCGGGATCGTACAGGAAAAATGCCCGGCCTTTCTGCGGTATAAAAGGTCATACAGGCAATGAAGATGTTTTGAGACGAAGATCGCCGCCCGCAGCGGCCGGTCGGCAAAGCACAACTCCCATTTCATGCCAAAACGTTGGGCGATCGGCTGGAGGTGTCCCTCGATCCTCTCCTTCGGGATGTCGAAGCCTTTGAGAGACCATTCCACGCGCATGAAGAACGTGTTGGTCTGTTCGTCGATATGCTGGTCGGAATGCAGGATGTTCCCGCCGTGCTGGTAAATAAAGTTCGTGACGGTCGCGGTGATCCCTTTGCGGTCCGGGCAGGAAATCAACAGAATGGCGTGGTTCATCGAATGTCTCCTTTGCAGGGGTGGGTTTAAAACCCACCCCTACCGGATTAAAATTTTATATAAAAATGTTTATAATGCGCCCCTTTTGACGGATTGCTCGGTCATAAAGCGGACGACCTTGTCATCAAGCAGGATATGCCTCTTGAAGATCGGCTTTTTGAGCACCAGGCCTTCCAGGTCGGTGCAGCGGCTCAAGGCCACGTACATCTGCCCCGGCGCGAAGGTTCCGCCGCCGATATCGAGGACCACTTTGGAAAATGTCTTCCCCTGGCTTTTATGGATGGTGATGGCCCAGGCGAGTTTGAGCGGATATTGGCAAAACGACCCGGCGGACTCGGCGTCGATCTGTTCCGTGTCCTTGTTGTAAAAGAAGCGGAACACCTCCCAGGTGAACCGGGGCACGTCAACAACGAGGCCGCTGGAGAGCGCCACGCGGACCGTGCCCGTGGTTTCGTGATCTTTGGCCGTGGAGAAGACCTTGCCGATTGTGCCGTTGACCCATTTCCCGCCGGGGTCATTATTGAGGAGCATCACCTGCGCGCCCATTTTGAGCTCCAGTCTTTGATGCGTGGGCAGCGATCTGACGTCAAATCCGTCGGAAATCTTTCCTTCCAGACGCGAGCTTTCTCCGGGCAGTTCTTTGAGCCTGTCCTGGTTGACCTGGTCGGCCAGGGCGTTGGTCGTCGTCAAGTACACGTAGAAATCCTTGTCGCCGGGGTTGAAGCGCGGGTTTAGCCGGCGGTTCAAGACCTCCAGGTCCGTCACGCTGACCGACCGGTCCCTTACGTTATTGAGCAGCCGGATGAACGCTTCGTCTTTCTGGCGGTAGATTTTCTGAAGTTCGATGATCTGGAAATTCAGTTGTTTAAAAGACGCGGCGTCGAAGAAATACGGGCTGGCGTAGACGTCTTTGAAAATGTCGCGGTCAAACCGGGTCATGACCGGCGGCAACTGGTAAAGGTCCCCGAAGAAGATCATCTGGACGCCGCCGAAGGGCGCGCCGGCATCGGGGCCGTGCCGGCGCAGGAACGCGTCCACGCAATCAAGGAGGTCGGAGCGCACCATGGAGATCTCGTCAATGACGACCGCGTCGAGTTTTTTGTAAAGGGTCTTTTGCGCTTTGCGCAGGCGGATGGAATGGACCCCTTCCGGGGTGATGTCGGGACGGAACAGGAAAAAAGAATGGATGGTCTGTCCGCGGACGTTGACCGCGGCCACGCCGGTGGGCGCCAGCACCACGATATTTTTGGAAGTGTGTCCGCGGAAATATTGCAGGAGCGTGGACTTGCCCGTGCCGGCCTTGCCGGTCACAAAAACAGGCGACGGATTATTTTCAAGGAGATCGTACGCGCCGCTGAATTGTTCATCGAAGATGAAGTCGGAGACGAAATCAGATTCACGTTTCTCTGCCGGAATGGTTTGTGTCCGCATTTCAAATCACACGTTCGTTGCCGCCGTCAATGGGGATTTGCGCGCCGGTCGTTTTCCCGAAAACCGGTCCAGCCATCGTCGCGACCAGGCTGGCCACATCCTTGGAAGTGATTTCAGTTTTTAAGAGATTGCTGGTTTTATATTCCGGGACGCTCATTTTATAATGTTTGGCCCGGGCTTCCAGGACTTTTTGGGTCCAGATCGCCGTGTCGAAGACCTGGTTGGGATGAACAACGTTGACGCGGATATTTTTCGAGGCCAGTTCCAGCGCGGCCACGCGGGCTAACTGGGTTAATCCCGCTTTCGCGACGGAATACGCCGACGCCCCCGGCCCCGGCGCCGGGACGTTCTTGGAAGCGATGACCACGACCGCCGGGTCAACGCCCAATTCCAGATACGGGATGCAGGCCTTCATAAGTATCTGGTGGCTATTGAGGTTGATATTTAAACTTTTTTGCCAGGAGTTTTGATCGGTTTCTACGATCGCCGCGCTGGGCGGGAATATCCCGGCATTGCTGACCAGAATGTCCAACCCGCCGAAACGCCGCACGGCGGCGCTGACCGCTTTTTCGATCGCGCGCGGCTTTGTCACGTCGCAGACAATTCCAATGACCTCCGGTTGTTTGAAAGTTTTGGTAATGGCCGGATCGATATCCAGCGCCGCGACCACGGCCCCGTGCGCCCGGAGTGTTTCGACACAGGCTTTACCGATGCCGCTCGCCGCGCCGGTCACCAGGGCGATCTTTCCCTGAAAGACGGGCGCCCCGGCGCTTTTATTCAGCTTGGCCTGCTCCAGTTCCCAGTATTCGACCTCAAAAATATCTTTTTCCGGCAAGGCCTGCCAGCCTCCCAATTTTTCCGCTTGCAAAATGGCGTCGATGGTGTGTTCATTGATGTCATTGATAGCTTCCGCCTCAGCCAGCGTCGCGCCGAAGGATATCGTCCCGCATCCCGGCCACACGGCCCAGCGCGGCGCGGGGTCCAAAGGTTTTAGCCCCGCGGTCGCGTGGCGCTGGAAATATTTGTGATAACCCCGGCTGAAACGTTCGATGTCTGCTGCGGGATCCCTGCCGATAATCACGGGGGTCCGTTTAGTTCGGATGACGTGGTCAGGGGTCAGCGGTCCGCGCGTGGCGATCGCCCGCGCTTTGGGATGGTTGGCGAAAGCGACTTGCCGGTCGTCCGCGCTCCATCGCGCGATGACCGCGCTGTTGCGCGCGCGCGAAACGGCTTGGCGGATCCTGGCCAGCCGCGGTAAATCTTCCTTGACCTTCGCTTGGAAAAAATGAACGGCCGCCTTTTTTTTCTTGAGGTATCCCTCCGCTTTGGTGACCAGCCGGATCATTCGCGTGTAACTCTCTTTGGCGTCATCGGAAAAAGTGAAAACACCGTGGTGCAAAAGGATCATTCCCTCCAGCCGCCGCCAATCGATGTCCCGCGTCATTTCAAAAATTTTTCGCGCCAGGATAAACCCCGGCATCACATACGGGACGATCAGAACAGCGGATCCGTAAATGTCCCTGATCCGCTGTGCTCCGTTTTCGGTATTGCTGACGGCGACGACGCTGTCCGCGTGGGTGTGGTCGACGAATTTAAAAGGGATGATGGCGTGCAAGACGGCTTCAACGGAAGGGTTCGGCGCCGACGGGTCGGTCATGGCCGCGCGCTGGTTCCTGACCATTTCGGTATCGGTCAGATGATCAAGCTCCGCCATGCCCTTCAAGAGATCCAGCTTGACCGGCGCGAACCCCTGTTTTTCGATTGTGGCCAGGTCCCAGCCGCTGCCCTTGACATAAAGGACTTCCTCGGGTTCTCCGAACAGGTTGGTGATGTTTAATTTGACGGAAGTGTTCCCGCCGCCCTGAAGCACGAGGTTCGGGTCTTCTCCGAGGAGCCGCGACGTGTAGGCCCGCAGGGCCAGCGGGTCGTTCTTGAATTTTTTAGCCCTTTGTTCGCTCCACAAATTTTTCATGGAAATTTTTTAGAACGACTTACGGCAGGAAAGAATTGGCTTACTTTTCCAAACGCCGTTCTTTGGCAAGATCCTTGAACTTGCCAAGGACGGATTCCAGCGCGATGCTCCAGTTGACATTATACTCTTTATCAAAATAGATCGTTTCCTGCACCGGCCGGCCGTTGACTTTTTTAAGGAGAACACCCGTTTGAAAAGCGTCTGCGTTTTGTTTGCCCGGCGCGACATTTTTCGACCAGCACACCTCTCCCTCCATGCGCACGGGCTGCGTCGCTTTGGGCAAATAAATTTCCAAATTCAGGTAATCCCCTTTTTTCAAGAGTTGCGCGGCGACAAAACTTAAGCCTTCCGCGCTGACATTTTTGCTTAACGCGGGATATTTCCGGGAAAGGATTTTTTTGTGGTCTTTATCGAGGAGTTGATATTTGACTTTGGTTTCCACGTCAAAGGCGAGATTGAAGTAGAGTTTTATTTCCGTGTCGTAGCGCTCGTATTTGCGTTTTTCCGGCAGATGGTTCATGATTGTCCTGTCCTTCAAGTTGAACGGTATTATAACAGAACATCGGCAGGGACAAAACAGATAATTGGTCTTTTTATGCTGATATGGCGGTCAATTGCGGCATCAATTTAGATGCGCTTGGTGGAAGGGTACGATTTCTTTGCCACCCGTTTGGAGCGTTCCCCCGGCCTCCGCCGGGCGTCCTGGCCGGCAAGACGCAGCGCGATAAAAAAGCACGCGCCCAGGCGTTTTTGTTCCACGCGCGTGACCTCGCCCTGCCCTTTAAAGACTTCCAAAAGGCCGGACATGACAACCCGGACATCGAGAATGTCGCCTGGGTGGTATTCATAATCGCTGTAAAAGGATAAACTTTCGGGGCTGATGTCTTCGGTTGTCGAAAGATGCCATTCCTGATCAGTAGGCTGGCGTCTGCTTTTGTAAAGCCGGTATTCGATGCTTAAGATACGTTTTGTCCGGGAATAACTGCGGCGTTCCTTGATCATGGGTTTAACCATATTTGCCTCGTTGTTCGTTGATCGGTATCGCAGCTGGAAACGATAACTGCTAAACGGTAGACGTTTCCAACTGCGCCACCCTTCAACGGGTTACGACTATTTAAAGGATATACGCTAACCCGGTCATCGTCAAGGTATAACTAGGATTTTTTCATTTTGGCTTGAGCATGTCTTGTGGACGGACGATGGAGTCGAATTGCGCTTCGGTGAGGAATCCGAGGGAAATCGCGGCTTGTTTGAGGGTGAGATTCTCTTGATGCGCTTTTTTGGCGACTTTGGCGGCCTTGTCATACCCGATGTGCGGGTTCAGGGCCGTTACCAGCATCAGGGAATCTTTCAGGTGATTTTTGATGTTTTCCAGGTTAGCTTCAATTCCGACCACACAGTGCGTTGCGAAGTTCTCGCACGAATCCGCAAGCAGCTCAATGGATTGCAGCAGGTTGAAGATCATGAGGGGTTTATAGACGTTGAGTTCGAAATTTCCGCTGGCGCCGGCGAAGTTGATGGTCGTATCGTTGCCCATGACCTGGGCGCAGACCATACTCAACGCCTCGCATTGAGTTGGGTTTACTTTGCCCGGCATGATCGAACTGCCCGGCTCATTTTCCGGCAGGCTGAGCTCCCCTATGCCGCAACGCGGCCCGGAACCCAGCCAGCGGATGTCGTTGGCAATCTTCATGCAGGAGGCGGCCAGGGTCTTGAGGACACCGCTAAATTCGACAATCGTGTCATTGGCAGCCAGCGCCTCAAATTTATTGGGCGCTTCTACAAAAGGTTTGCCGGTCATTTGGGCGATTTTGGCAACGGTCTTTTGCGCAAACTGGGGATGGGTATTCAGGCCTGTTCCAACAGCCGTGCCGCCCAAAGCCAATTCGTAGAGCAGCTGTTTCCCGGTTTCAATGCGTTTAAGGCCATTGGACAACTGCTGGACGTAGCCTGAAAATTCGTTGCCGAGCGTCAGGGGGGTGGCGTCCATCAGGTGCGTACGGCCGATCTTGATGATATCTTTGAATTCCCGGGCCTTTTTATCCAGGGCGTCGCGTAACGCCGTGACCGCGGGGATAAGCCGGCGGTGGATCTCCTCAATGGCCGCGATATGCATGGCGGTGGGGAAAACGTCGTTGGTGGACTGGGCCTTGTTGACGTCGTCGTTGGGGTGGACCGGCGTTTTACTCCCCATTTTGCCTCCCGCCATCTCAATGGCGCGGTTGGCGATGACTTCATTGACGTTCATGTTGGTCTGGGTTCCGCTTCCGGTCTGCCAGACGGCCAGTGGAAAATGGTCGTTGAGCTTGCCCGCGATGACCTCATCCGCGGCCCGGATGATCAGGTCCCCGTTCTCTTTGGATAACAGCCCCAATTCCACGTTGGTCAGGGCGGCCGCTTTTTTGACGATGGCCAGTGCCCGGATCAAAACCGGCTGGAAACGCTCCGCGCCGATCTTGAAATGGAGCAAAGAGCGCGCGGTCTGCGCTCCGTAGTATTTGTCCACGGGGACTTCGATCTCCCCCATGCTGTCGCTTTCGATGCGTTGATCGGGCATAAGAACCTCACCGGGTTGGCACGAATTTGTTAGGTTTTCTTATCGGTAAAAACTTTTAAAATATCGATCGGGATCGGGAAGATCGTCGTGGTGTTGTTTTCCGCGCCGATCTCGACCAAGGTCTGCAAGTAACGCAACTGTAACGCCATGGGTGATTTTTGCATGAGCTCCGCCGCCTGGCAAATTTTTTCCGCTGCCTGGTACTCGCCTTCGGCCGCGATGATTTTTCCGCGGCGTTCGCGTTCCGCCTCGGCTTGCCGGGCCATGGCGCGCCGGAGATCTTCGGAAATATCCACGTGCTTGACCTCGACGTTGGAGACCTTGATGCCCCACGGGTCGGTTTGCTTGTCGAGCAGCGTCTGCAATTTGTGGTTGATCTTCTCGCGTTCCGCCAGAAGGCCGTCTAATTCCATCTCCCCCAGGACGCTGCGCAGCGTCGTCTGGGCCATCTGGGAGGTCGCGTATTGATAATTCTGGACCTCGATGGTCGCCCGGATCGGGTCCATCACTCGAAAATACACGACCGCGTTGACCTTCGCCGAAACGTTGTCTTTGGTGATGATGTCCTGCGGCGGGACATCCAGGGTGATGAGCCTTAAGCTGACGATGACCGGGATGTCGATCGGCCAGAAGGCCAATACGACACCTGGCCCTTTTTCTTTTCCAAGGACGCGGCCCAGACGAAAAATGACCGCCCGCTCGTATTCATTGACGATCTTGATGCTGTTGAACAACCAGAGGGCGAATAAACCGAGAATGATCAGTGGTACGGACATGACACTCCTCCTTCTATTTTTGTTTAACCTTCAACGTTAATCCCAGAATTTCCAGGACAACGACTTCCTCGCCTTTGTTGATCTCTTCATCGCTTTGGGCGTTCCAGGTCTCGCCGTGCACGAAAACTTGGCCCGGGCGCCTGGGCGCCAGGGGGGTCTCGGCCGTGCCGACCGCGCCGATGAGGCCTTCCTTCCCGCCTAAAACTTTGCTCCTGTGCGCGCGCAAAACGGAGCGCAGCAAAAACAACGTGATCCCCGCTGTGGTCAGGGAAGTCGCCAGGACCGCCGCTTTGGAAACCCGCATGATCGGGTCCGCCGACTCAAATAAAAGCATGGAACCCAGCGCCAGACAGACCACGCCCCCCAGGGCCAGTAATCCGAATGCCGGCGTGAACGCTTCCGTGATCAGGAGGACCAACCCAAAAATGAGCAGGGCCAGGCCGGCGTAATTGGTCGGCAAGGTTTGCATGCTGTAAAAAGCCAGGACCATAAAAATACCTCCCAGGACGCCCGGTACCCCGAAGCCGGGGTGCGTTATTTCATATAACAGGCCGTAAAAACCGAGGATCATGAGGATATAGGCGATGTTGGGATTGGCCAGAACGTTAAAGAACTGTTGCCGCGCGTCCATCGCGATATGTTCAATGAGCGCGCCTTTGGTCTGCAGCGTGACCATTTTACCGGCGACCTCCACGGTGCGCCCGTCAAGCTGCTCGAGCAGATTTTGTTCATCAACGGCGACGATCTCAACGACCCCCTGGGCCAGCGCCTCCTGGTCGGTAATGGACAGACTTTTGGTGACGCTTTCCACCGCCCATTCGGCGTTACGTTTCTTTTTCGTCGCGATGGCCCGGATAAAGGCGGCCGTGTCCTGCAGGATTTTGCTACCCATGGGATCTTCATCGGGCACGATCTCTTCTTTTGCGGTTTTGTCGTTTTTGGTGGAATCCTTTTTATCGGTGGGCGTTACTTTCTGGTCTCCTTTGAGTTCTTTGATGAGCTCGCGCAGTTCCCCCCACTCGCTCGATTTCTTTCCGGGCTTTTCCCCGCCCATCTGGACCGGATGCGCGGCGCCGATGTTGGTCGAGGGCGCCATCGCGGCGACATGGCTGGCGTAGGTGATAAAAACGCCCGCGGAGCCCGCGTGGGAACCGCTGGGCGCGATATAGACAACGACCGGCACCGGTGAGGTGAGCATTTTCTTGACGATCAGGCGCGTGGAATTCAGCAATCCGCCGGGGGTGTCGAGCTTGATGATCAGGCAGACCGCGTTGTCTTGATAGGCCTTCTCGATCGACCCGGCTATGTATTCAGCGGTGACGGGATTGATCGTATCGTCATTGAGTTCGATGGTGTAGGCGGTGCGCTGGGCCTGGGCTTGCGCCGGCACCAGGGAAAACAAAAAAAGTCCGATACCGGAAAATAACAGGAGTGCAGGGAAAAAAACACGTGCATATTTTGATATTTTAGGGAAAGTCATTTTTTGTTAATTATGCTGCAGATAATAGGTCAATAGCCGGACACTAGCCCCTGTTGCGCCATGGCCGAAGTACATTCTTTGTTTGCCGTCGACGAACGCGGTCCCCGCGATGTCCAGATGCGCCCAGGGCGTGCCTTCGGTGAACTGGTGCAGGAATTCCGCCGCGGTGATGGTCCCGGCCGCGCCCTTGGGGAATCCCGTATTGCGGATGTCCGCGATCTGGGATTTGACCGATTCTTTAAGTTCCGGATAGATCGGCAGGCGCCAGAGGCGGTCGTCGGTCACCTCCGCGGCGTGGGACAGTTTTTGAGCAAGCTTGTCATCACTGGCCGCCAGGCCGG
>MHGM01000023.1:5331-11006 GCA_001805565.1 Omnitrophica WOR_2 bacterium RIFCSPHIGHO2_01_FULL_52_10 | reverse complement strand
CAGATCCTGGGTTTCGCGCTCAAGCGATACGGCCTGGAGCAGGCCCCGGGCAAGAAAACATTGGAGGAGATTCCTTTACGAACCCGATGAGGAGACCCGGCATGACCAATTCCCCCCATACGACCAATACCGCCACAGCCAAAGAAGTCCAACCGCACCCGGCCATTCGTTTGACGGCCAAGGAAAACCGCGTGATCAGCTTTTTCAAAGACGCGACACCTCTGGATTGGGAAGACTGGCGCTGGCAGCTGCGTAACCGCATCACGACCAAGGAGGTATTAGAGAAGCTTGTGAACTTGACCCCCAATGAAGAGAAGGGAATCGCGGGTTCCGGGACCAAGCTGACGATGTCGATCCCGCCGTATTTCGCGAGCCTCATTGATCCGGAAAATCCCAATTGTCCGATCCGCAAACAATGCATTCCACAGCAATATGAGCTGGAGACGGCTCCCGAAGAAATGACGGATCCCTGCGGCGAAGACAAAAATTCCCCCGTACGCGGGCTGGTCCACCGCTACCCGGACCGTGTTTTATTTCTGGTCAATGAGATGTGCGCGATGTATTGCCGGTATTGCACGCGTTCGCGCATGGTCGGCGACGGGCATCGCACGTTGAGCATGCAAACTTATAATAATGCTTTCGAGTATATCCGCGCGCACAAGGAAATCCGGGATGTCCTTATCTCCGGCGGCGATCCGCTGACGTTAAGCGACCGCGTTCTGGAGCACATTATCAAGACCCTCAAGTCGATCCCTCATGTTGAATTCGTGCGTATCGGGACGCGGATCCCGGTCACATTGCCGCAAAGGATCACTTTCGAACTGGTCAATATGCTCAAAAAATACAGCCCTATCTGGATGAGCATTCATTTCAATCATCCCCGGGAGGTCACCAAGCGCGTGAAATTCGCCTGCGACCTGATCGCGGACAGCGGTATCCCGATGGGGAGCCAGACGGTTCTTCTCAAAGGTATCAACGATAACGCGGCGGTCATGAAAAAGTTGATGCACGAACTTTTGAAAATAAGAGTACGTCCTTACTATATTTATCAGTGCGATCCCATCCTCGGCTCCAAACACTTCCGCACACCGGTTTCCGCAGGCATCGACATCATGGAGAAACTGCGCGGCCACACAACCGGCTACGCCGTCCCTACGTACGTTATCGACGGTCCTGGAGGCGGGGGGAAGATCCCGATCGCCCCGCAGTATATCGTCAAGCACGAGGGGAATATGTACACCCTGCGCAACTACGCCGGCGAGCAGTACACCTACGTCGACCCCGTCTAATTTCTTTCCAAGTCTATCAAAATATTGACGTTACAGAACCACTATGTTATGATAGCGCCGGTTTTAACCCAGATTTTGTCCTTCTCCTTCGGACAAAATCTCCCCCGAAGGGGGTCGACTGATTAAATCTCTTTGAGATTTAATCAAGCTGCCGAGGGTAATCAAAACTTTGCATGTTCTCCTTATTAATTTGAAGAATGCAAAGTTTAGATTAGGAGAGGTGCTATGAAAAAGATTGAAGCCATCGTGCGTAAAGAAAAATTCGAGGAAGTCTGTAAGGTTTTGGAGAAATCTGGCATCGGCGGCATGACGGTCTCCGATGCCAGGGGCTTCGGTCATCACCGCAACGGCCTTAAAGATAAAGTCAAGATAGAGATCTATGCCGATGAATTCCAGGTGGATAAAGTTGTTGAGATGATCCGTAAATCCGCCAAGACCGGCACGACCGGCGACGGCAAGGTCGCCATTATACCTTTGGAAAACATCTATCGCATCCGTACCGGCGAGGACGGCGCAAGGGCGATATAGTTGTTTACATTTGCATTGGTTATAATATAATAACTTGTCTTTGAAGAAAATCAGGAACCCATAAAGGTAGGTGAATACGCCATGATCGAAGTCAAGATCTCCGACCCGCATAGTTTTGAAAAAGCGATGCGGATTTTCAAGAGGGCCTGTCAGAAAGACGGTTTTATGATGGAATTGAAGGAAAGACGCTTCTATTCCAAGCCGTCCGAGAAAAAACGCTTTAAAGCTAAAAAGACAAGATAGCGTTGTTGTGACCCGGCACATTATATCCTGTGGAGTGAATTCCGATCAAAGGGCAAGCATGCGGTAACAACCATGCTTGCCATTTGTTTTTGCGCTATAGGTTATAGCGCAAAAACACTCCAGCTGATTCATGGAATCAGCTGGAGTGACCAGGGAGAAGAAGCTATGTCCAAACCTATCGCCATCCTCGTCGAAGACATGTATCAGGTCCTCGAAGTCTGGTATCCGGTCCTTAGGCTTAAGGAAGACGGCATCGAGACCAAACTCATCGGGACCGGGAGCAAAACCAGTTATGGCAGCAAGGAAGGTTATCCGGCCAAGGCCGATTGTTCCATCGGCCAGGTCAGCGCGAAAGACTTCGACGGCGTCATCATCCCCGGCGGGTTCGCGCCGGATTTTCTGCGCAGATACGAGAAGGTCATTGCGTTCGTTCGTCAGATGCATGATGACGGCAAGATCGTCGCGGCGATCTGCCACGGCGGCTGGCTTCTGGTTTCCGCGGATATCATCCGCGGTCGCAAAGTTACGTGTTTTTTCGCCATTAAAGACGATTTGAAGGCCGCGGGCGGCAATTATATGGACCAAGAGGTTGTCGTTGATAAAAATATCATCACCTCCCGCAAGCCGGAAGACTTGACTGCTTTTGTAAAAGAAATTATAAACAAAGTTAAAGGTGATAGGTGATAGGTTAAAGTGTCCATTTTGGCTAACAACTAAAACCTGACACCTATAACCTTCTTTAAAAATGTTAAAAGTCAAACGCGCCCTCATCAGTGTTTCCGATAAAAAAGGCATTGTCGCTTTCGCCCAGGGGTTGCATGCCTTGGGCGTCGCCATTCTTTCGACCGGTGGGACCGCGCGCAGTTTAAAAGAAGCGGGGATCCCCGTCCAGGAGGTCTCGGATTATACGGGGTTCCCGGAGATGCTTGACGGGCGGGTCAAGACCTTGCATCCGAAGATCCACGGCGGGCTTCTGGCATTGCGGGAAAGCAAAGAGCACATGGCCCAGCTCGCCCAACAGGGAATCGACACAATCGATATGGCCGTCGTCAATCTATACCCTTTTGAGAGCGTTATCAAAAAAAAGAACGTGTCGCTGGAGGAGGCCATCGAAAATATCGATATCGGCGGGCCGGCGATGCTGCGCTCCGCGTCGAAAAATTACAAGAATGTGGCCGTTATTTGCAATCCGGAGAAATATAAGGAGACCCTTAAGGAACTGGAGACCAACAGCGGCTTGCTTTCGGATCCGGTCCTCTTTCATCTGGCGCTGGAAGCCTTCGAACATACGGCCGATTACGACCGGGCCATTTCCGGATTTTTGCGCCAGCGTCTGGCGGCGAAGGCATTCTCAAAATTCCCCAAAGAACTGGTTTTGCAATTTTTGAAAGTCCAGGATCTGCGTTACGGAGAAAATCCCCACCAGGAAGCCGCGTTTTATAAGGACATGGGCGAAGACTCTGGGTTAGCCGGCCTGAGACAGGTCGGCGGCAAAGAATTGTCATTTAATAATATTCTGGATTTAAACGCGGCGCTTGATTGTGTCAAAGATTGCGAAGGCCCCGCGGCCGTTATTATCAAACACGGCAATCCCACCGGCGTTGCTGAAGATGAAAGCCTGGTGACCGCCTATAAAAACGCCTGGCGCTGCGACGCGACCGCGGCTTTCGGCGGGATCGTTGGATTAAACCGCAGCGTCGACGCGCCGACGGCGCAAGCGATCGTTAAAAGCGGTTTTAGGGAATGCGTGATCGCTCCCGGGTTTGAAGCGGCGGCGCTCGGTATCTTTTCCCCGAAAAAGAATTTGCGATTGATCGAGATCGATCTGGCCCAAATCCCCGCCGCCGGCTTTGATTTCAGAAAAGTCCATGGCGGCTTATTGTTGCAGAGCCGTGACACGGCCGTTTTGAAAGAAAATGAACTGAAATTCGTCACCAAAAAGAAACCCACGGCGCAACAGCTAGCGGCGATGTTATTCGGCTGGAGGATCATCAAAAGCGTTAAATCCAACGCCATTCTTCTGGTGAAAGACCGGCGTACCGTCGGTATCGGCTGCGGCCAGACCAGCCGCGTGGGCGCCGTCGCGACCGCGATCGCCACGGCCGGCAAGAACGCCCGCAATTCCGTTCTGGTTTCCGACGCGTTCATCCCCAAAACGGACAACGTCCAGCTCGCCGCCAAAGCCGGCATCAAAGTCATTATCCAGACCGGCGGGTCGCTCGCCGATGAGGAGGTCATCAAAGCCGCGGATAAAGCAAAGATGGCGATGGTGATGACGGGCATCCGGCACTTCCGGCATTAACACAATGACATTCCCCGAAGCCCAGGAATACATTTCTTCTTTTTTTAATTTCGAATTATCTCCTGCTCCCTATCCTGATCGTTGTGTATTCAAGCTCGATCGTGTGCGTTGTTTGCTGGATTTCCTGGGCAACCCGCAAGATCAGCTTAAGATTATCCACGTGGCCGGATCGAAAGGAAAAGGTTCGACCTGCGCTCTGACGGCGAGCGTCCTGCGCGCGGCCGGGTACAAGGTCGGATTGTACACCTCACCGCATTTGAATCATTACCGGGAACGGATACGCGTGCCGGGTGAATCTTCTGCGTGCAGCGCGGGCGAGAACGATATCTTTTCGGACATGATCAGCGAACAGGAATTGTGCGCCATGCTGGGAGAAATGAAACCCCACATCGCACGGTTGCCGCAAGAAAGTACGCTCGGTGAATTGAGCTTCTTTGAGCTTTTTACGGCGCTGGCGTTTTATTATTTTTGTTATCAACAGGTCGATTGGGTTGTCCTGGAAACAGGGATGGGCGGCCGGCTTGACGCGACCAACGTGGCACCCTCAAAAATATGCGTGATCACGCCGATCAGCCTTGAGCATACGCAGTATTTGGGCGATACCATTGCCAAAATTGCTGGAGAGAAAGCGGCGATCATCAAAGATTGTTCTCAAAAAGTTATCCTCGCCCCCCAGGAACCGGCCGCGCAGGAAGTTTTCCGCAAACGTTGCGCGCAATTTTCCATCCACCCGATAGAAATAGGCCGCGATATTCGTTATGAAATTCTTCGGGAAGAGCCGTCGGGCCAGATGATCCGCGTCGCGGGGACCAAACAGTCCTATCATGATCTGGAATTGTCTTTGCCGGGACGACATCAGGCGAGCAACGCCGCCGTTGTGCTGGGAATTGTCGAGGCTTTAGCGCAGATGGGCTGTGTGATTTCGCAAGAAGCGGTTTACGCCGGGTTTCGTGCGGCATTTTGGCCGGGGAGATTGGAGATCGTCAGTAAAGTTCCTCTGATCATCCTTGATTGCGCGCACAATCGATCCTCGGCAAGAAATCTGGCTGAAAGTATCGTCCGGATTTTCCCTTACAAAGATGTGACGCTTGTTCTGGGCGTAAGCGAGGATAAAGACAGGGCGGGGATCTGCGGGGAATTAAACCGCATCGCCGGCCGGGTCATAGCCACAAAGGCAGATCATCCCCGGGCGCATGAATTCTCCCGGGAAGAATTAAATGTTCTTTTTGCCAACAAGCCTTCCACGTGCTTGTCCAGCGTTGAAGAAGCCCTCGCATCTATCGCAGATTCCCGCGACATTATTTTAATCACCG
>MHGM01000023.1:0-5279 GCA_001805565.1 Omnitrophica WOR_2 bacterium RIFCSPHIGHO2_01_FULL_52_10 | reverse complement strand
CTGCCAGTTTCAGGGTATCCGGGGATCAGGGAATCAGGAACTAGGAGATCCGGGAATCCGGATATCAGGAAGATAAAAATATATCCCTGATATTCTGATCTCCGGGTCACCCAGTCCCGGATAACCGGATGCCCGGGTAACCTGTCATTTACGGTTTGAAATCTTAAAACTATGCCACAACTCTCTTATATAGACGATACCATCGTTGCCGTATCAACGCCTGTTGGTGAGGGCGGGATAGGAATTGTTCGTCTGAGCGGTAAAGATGCCCTGGCCGTTGCGGACAAAATGTTCGTGGCCAGGAACAAAGAGAAGCCGTCCGAATTCAAAAGTTTTACGGCCCGTTACGGGGATGTCGTGCGCGGGGGAGAGACTATTGATGAAGCGTTATTGACGCTGATGCGCGCGCCGAAAAGTTATACGAGAGAAGACGTCGTTGAGATCAGCGCGCATGGCGGCGTTGCCGCGGTGCGGACGATTTTCAAGCTGGCCGTTGATCTGGGCGCGCGTCCGGCCGAACCGGGTGAATTCACCAAACGCGCGTTTTTAAACGGCCGCATCGACCTGACCCAGGCGGAGGCGGTTTTGGATCTGATCCATTCCAGGACCGAGGCGTTCTTGCGGGTCAGCGCTCACCAGCTAAAAGGTGAATTGTCAACAGAGTTGGAAAGAATCCGGGAACATTTGATGAATGTTTATGTGGCCATTGAGGCCATCATTAATTTCCCGGAAGATGACATCGACACCGAGAAACAATGGGTATTGTCATTGTGCGAGCGCATGCAAGGGGCGCAGGATGATATGCAGCAGCTTTTGTCGTCGGCCGACCACGGCCGGATATTAAAAGACGGGATCAAGGTCGTTATCTGCGGCCGGCCCAATGTGGGCAAGTCGTCGCTTTTAAATGTCCTTTTAAAGCAGCCGCGGGCTATTGTAACGCCGATCGCCGGCACGACACGCGACACCATTGAAGAAACCGCGCAGATCGAGGGGATCCCTTTTCAGCTCGTCGATACCGCCGGTGTTTTTGAGCCGCGCGATCTGATCGAGGAAGAGGCCATCCGGCGCAGCCAAATGTCCATCCGCGGCGCCGACCTCGTGCTTTTTATTCTGGATGCCAGCGCGGCGCTTAAC
The DNA here is from genome assembly GCA_001805565.1 of Omnitrophica WOR_2 bacterium RIFCSPHIGHO2_01_FULL_52_10. GTDB lineage: Bacteria > Omnitrophota > Gorgyraeia > Zapsychrales > Zapsychraceae > UBA10015. The sequence continues at coordinate 4,145 of MHGM01000023.1, read as the reverse complement.
GCCGAAGATGAAAAACTTTTCGACCTGGTTCGGGGACGGAATTTGTTCATTGTTCTGAACAAATGTGATCTACCGCCCAGGATCGATGAACACAAAATTAAGACGGCGTTCCCGGGCGGCAACATCGTGCGCGTGTCCGCGCTCAACAAAGAAGGCATCGCGCAACTGGAAAGGGAGATCGCCGCGCAAGTCTGGCACGGCAAGGTCATCGATACGCACGGCATTTTGATCAGTAACGCGAGGCATGTGCGCGCGCTGCAAGACGCCCTGGCGGCCGTCGCGCAGGCCCAGGAAACGCTCAAGAAGAAATTGTCTCTGGAATTTGTTTCGGAGGGAATCAAGCGGGCGGTAAATTTTCTGGATACCATTACCGGACGTTATATCGACAACGATTTGCTGGAACAAATCTTCGCGCGGTTTTGCATCGGAAAATAAAAATTTTCTGAAAGGATTTTAGAGAGAAGTTCATTTCTGATCCTCGCCCGGTTGCGCTTTTTGTTCCATGATCTTGACGTTCATGTCCAATATCTTCTTGACCAGCTCAGGGTCTTTTATGACCGCCTGCATCTTGGGGTTCGCCATCAGCCTGGTGAAATTTTTATCCCGAATATCCCGCACGATCTCTTCATCTGTCAGGAGCGTCTGAATGGTTTTATCGTCCCGCACGGCCTGGTATTCCGCCGATGACTGCAGGCGTTGTATCTGGCCCGGGTCTTTTAAGGTTTGCGAAATCGCGCGGATGTCGATGGATTTCTTGGGGATCAGATGTTTTGCCCATTGATCGACGAGCGAGTACGTTCCGGAATCAAAGATATCCTGGCGTACGCTTTCGATCCAGGAAGCGTTGCTGGGGATCAGGGCAATGAGAACGATGATCAGCAAAAGATGGATGCCGCCCCAGAGAGCGCAAAGGCCGGCGCCCCAGGCGCGGCTGACCGGTGAAACGGGCTTGTCGGCGTTGACCATTTTTTGCCAGACGGCCAACACGAAAGAAAGCAGAAGGTTTAAAATTATGGGCGCGACGATGCTGATGGCAAACGCCATCATGATATTATGGTTTTGGGAATAATAGATTACGGCCATAACGCATCCCAGGAGCAGCGCGATCGGCCCTATCAGGGTACGCAACAATCCTTGCGACCAGCCGCGATACAGAAAATAAAGCGTTAACGCCAGTACAACAGAATCCGTTGTGGAGGACAAGGCCGGCTCCTTTCTATGGGCTTACTTCAAAGTAACAACCCATTCCCTGCTTTGCAATATTTTTTTGTCAAATATTTGCTTTTTAGGAAATAATGTATTATATTTGAAGTGGTGGAAGCGCTTTCCGGAAAGCAAGAGTTCCAACAGGCAGTGCCCCCTGGATAACGATATTTAAGTTCTAGATAATAAAAAAGTTATAAAAATGCAGAATAAAAGAAAAAACCCCCGGCATATCTGCACTGTTCCTGTGGATGGCCAGCAGGGGGGGCCGTTTGAGTCCAGCAAGACCATAGATTTTAGCCAGGGCGGGTTGGGGTTGATCTCCAATCACAGGATCTCCCTTAATAAAGAGATCGCCATTCAGCTGGATCTCTCCGAAGAAGGGCAATCTGCCCTGGTGGTCGGCAAGATCCAGTGGGTCAACCCGATTGCGCAAACGAATAATTTCCGGATCGGTGTTGTGTTTAAAGACATGCTTCAAGGTTCCCGGACCAACGTGAAGGATTATTTGCGCTTAATAACTTAATAAAGGAAGAGCCTCATGCAAATCGCGGAGCGCGGCAGGGAAGACCGCAGGACATTCGAGCGCTTCGTCGCCCGTTTTCCAGCCAGGTTCAGAGACAGTCACCGGAGTTACGGTATAAACGTTTCGTTACGTGACGCTTCCGGCCAGGGCATAAAGATCACCACCAAAGAGCAGCTGTTCGTTAATGACAGCGTCACCCTGGAAATCGAATTGCCCGACTGCAAGCGGCCGATGACTTTAAAAGGCCAGGTGGTTTGGGTCACCAATGATGACGAATCCGGCATGCGCGATGTCGGCTTGAAATTCCACACGATCGATCTCCTCCATATGTCCCGGTTGTACCAATTCATCCCGCCCGCCGTGGCGTCGCTTTAGAATTTCAAGAGGCCGTTTCCTCAAGATGCTTGTCCAATGACCTTTTCCGTATTACAATGGTATCTTCAAATTTGACATGATCCCAAATTTTGCAATAGCAAAATTTGGGATCATAGTTTAGGGTAGATTCGATGCGTCATTCAGTCAATAAGTTGTACACCTACCTTGAGGACGGGATCAGTTTTTCTTCACGGCCAGCCACGGAACTCAAGACCATTTATTTCCCTCTGTGCGGCATTGATTCCACCGGCATTAAATCCGCCATCACCCCTTTTTTAAGCGGCGACATCAAGATCGATAGTCTCCGGTATCTGACCAAACCGGTCTCAACGGAAGATTTACGCAATAATGTGCGCGATTTTTTTTGTTTTATCGGAGGTAAAGGCGCGTTTTCCATCGCCCAGCCTTCATCCGCAGAAGGCTCTTTTGTCGAAGCGGGGCCGTTGTGGCATCAACTGACGCGCCGTCATCCCAAAGCGGGACTCGTCATGGAAGCGGTCAATTTCGTGCCTGTCACCGGCGAGAACGTGGAACTGATGCGCGTCAGCGTCAAAAATATTTCCCGCAAAACAATCCAGTTTACACCGACGTTCAGCCTGCCCATTTTCGCCAGGGTGCTGGCGAATAAACACGATCATGAACATGTCACGTCTTTGTTGAGCAGGATTATCCAGTTACCGCAAGGCGTCCTGGTGGAGCCAACGATGCTTTTCAACGAGCACGGGCACAAAATCAACCAGACGGTTTATTATGTCCTGGGCAGGACGGACAAGGGCGAGAACCCTGCCGGGACGTTCCCGACCGCGCGGAGTTTTTACGGCGAAGGGGGAACGTGCTTTGCCCCCGAGGCCGTGGTCAGAAATTTTGCGCCGGAAGTTCTTCCCCGGGAAGCTCTGGACGGTCAAGAAGCGGTGGGGGCGCTGCGTTTTAAGAAAATCAGTCTGGGGAGCGGCCGCAAGAAAGAATATTTCATTGTGATGGGGATAGGGTCAAATCGCGGCGAAGCCCAAAAGATATTTGAGCGGTTTGCTTCAGCCAGGGAATTTGAGTCGGCGCTTTTACGGAATCAAAAATTTTGGATGAAAAAGGCGCAGACCATCCGTTTGAGGACGGCGGACGCGGGGTTTAACACGTGGATGCACTGGGTCAGCTTGCAGCCGGTGTTACGGCGGATATTCGGATGTTCATTTTTACCGGATCACGATTACGGGAAGGGAGGCAAGGGCTGGCGGGACCTTTGGCAAGATCTGTTGTCCTTGATCCTGAGCGAACCAGAGAGCGTGCGTGCGGCATTGATCAATAATTTCGCGGGCGTGCGCATCGACGGGTCGAATGCCACCATCATCGGCGCGGCCCCGGGGGAATTTCTGGCGGACCGTAACGCGATCTCGCGCGTGTGGATGGACCACGGCGCCTGGCCGTTTTTGACACTTTTATTGTACATCCACCAGACCGGCGACACGGGTATCGTGTTCGAGCGCCAGGATTATTTCTGCGACCCGCAGACATTCCGCGGTCAGCGCTACGACCGGGCCTGGACACCGCAGGAGGGCAGCCGGCTGAAGGATTTTAACGACCGTGTTTATGAGGGGTCTATTTTAGAGCACATCCTGGTTCAGCATCTTGTTCAGTTTTTCAACGTCGGTGAACACAATATCACCCGCCTGGAGAACGCCGACTGGAACGACGGCCTTGACATGGCCGCGCAGCGCGGGGAAAGCGTAGCCTTCCTGAGCCTGTACGCGGGCAATCTCTTGAATTGCGCCGATCTGCTGGAGCACGTCGCCGCGGGCGAAGGCCTCCGGGAGATCCCGCTGGCCAGGGAACTTTTGGTTTTGTGTGATTCGATCTCCGGCACCGGCATCGATTACGGCGACGCGCCGGCCAAGAGAAAGCTTTTGTTCGAGAAATATTTTCCTTCGGTCCAGCCGCGCTTGAGCGGCGAACAGGTCAACGTTAAGGTCGCGGATCTCGCAGGTGACTTGCGCCAGAAAGGTCAGTGGGCCTTTCAGCACATTAAAAGGCAAGAAAAAATTCTTGG
>MHGM01000022.1 GCA_001805565.1 Omnitrophica WOR_2 bacterium RIFCSPHIGHO2_01_FULL_52_10 | reverse complement strand
GCCCGGGATATGGGCGCTTTGCGCCGTTCCCTGGGCCGTATACGTGGTCAGATGGCTGACAACGCTGTATCTAACATTATTTTTGTCCAGATAACTTTTTAATTTTTGGATGGGCATAACACCCTCCTTTCCCCCAACAGCCTATTTGATATCCACCTTGATCTGTTTGGGCTTGGCATCTTCCCGCTTGGGAAGAGTGATCTCCAGGACGCCGTCTTTATACCCGGCGTTGACTTTTTGTGGATCCACGCCCGCCGGCAAGGTAAATGACCGGTGAAAAGCCCCATAATAACGTTCGGACCGGACGTAATCCTTTTCCTTGATCTCCTTCTCCTCTCTCTTCTCACCCCGGATGGTCAGGGTATCATTGTCGACCGACACCTCGATCTCTTCTTTCTTCATTCCCGGCAGATCGGCGCGCACGCGGATATGATCCTTTTCATCAATGATGTCCCCCGCCGGCGCCCACAAAGCCCCGCCGTTTCCCTTTTTGCCCGGATGATGCAACGTAACATTGCACAAACGATTCATCTCTTTTTGGAATCCTTCCAGGTCATCAAAGAGATCCACGCCACTTTCCCTTCCTCTCCATGGTACCAGGTTCATCGCACACCTCCCGTCATTTTTCCTCATTCCCATTTTGAAGGAAATGACGAGGCTCGCCCTATCGTTTCTAGGCCGGGCGGCCTTTCTTTTCTATTTGCAAACTGTTCGTTCCGCTTCAAGCCAATCTTCCCACTCATACCCGGGTTGGCACCCTCTTTTCTCATAAAGCTCATAGGCTTTCTTGCGGATCTCCTCTTCCCGGGCACAACATTGTTTTTGCTCCGCCCCCGCGGTCTTGCCTTTTCCTTGAGCCGTCTCCGCCTTTTTCGAGTTGCCTTTCATCATTAATCTCATGGCTCTCTCCTTTTTTTATTTTTTGTTCTTTACGGTCCTTAAACATCGCTCCACGCTCGGCAGCAGCCGCTCGTAGATCTCGCTTTTCCCGATAAAATCCGTAACCGCGGCATTTTGGGCCGCCTGCCGGAACACTTCCACATCCAGCATCGTCAAAACAATGACATCGCAATCAGGGTTCTCCTCCTTGATGTATTTTGTCGCCTCGAGACCGTTGCCGTGCGGCAGGTGGATGTCCATCAGCACGATATCCGGCCGCACGCAGGAAGCCTTTGCCACGCCCATTTCCGCGGTACCGGCCTCAAAGGTCTCGACATCCAGATCATGCATCTTGAAATATTCCTTCACCTGCGCCCTGAAATCGGCGCTGTCGTCAATAATGAGTATCTTCGCCTTCATGCCCTGTTTCCTTTCTATTTAAGATCCATTCCTGATTTCCAGCTTCATTATAGGAATGATCACAAAGGAAATAAATTGGCAGATATACGTAGAAGGCTAGGTAGAATTACGCAGGTATAAGGCCTCGGAGGGAAAAATGGAAAGGCCAGGGTTAACTTAACCCCTTGGTAACAGCGTATTTGACCAAACCAGCGGTATTTTTGATGCCCAGTTTACGGCCAAGATTGGCGCGATGGGTCTCAACGGTCCTGACACTTAATTTCAGCCTGGAGGCGATATTCTTGTTAGCCATCCCGTTACCGATGAATTGGAGGATCTGCTGTTCGCGTTTGGTGAGGATGTCCAGGGAGGATGACTCCGCCTCATCCAGGGAACGGACATAATAATCCGTCAGGAGTTTCGATATGGTCGGCGAAACGAACCTTTTCCCCCGAAGGATCATTTTAACCGCCATCAACAGCTGGTCATAGGCGTCTTCTTTAAGGACATATCCCGACGCGCCGTGAGCCATGGCGTGCTTGAAATGCTCCTGGTCTTTCTGCATCGTCAGAACAAGGATCTTGACCTTCGGGAATTTCACCCGGACATCTTGAATCGCCTGCATCCCGTCACGGTTGGGCATCGAAAGGTCCATGATGACGAGGTCGCATTTGACGGAACCCATCAGCGATAATAATTCATCGCCATCCTTGGCCTGACCGACCACTTTAAAGGCCTTGTCCTTCTCGATAAGGTCCTTGAGACCCGCTCTCAAGATCTGATGGTCATCCGCTAATATAATCCTGTATACAGCACCCATGTTTATTCCTTTGGAACAACGGGGACTTTCAGCTGGACGGTCGTTCCCTGTTGAGGGACGGAACTGACCTCCAGATCCCCTTTTAACAACCTCGCTCTTTCACGCATGGTGGAAAGTCCCAAGCCCTGCGGCTCTTTCCCTGAAGAATGTTTCTCCCCCGGCGAGAACCCTCGTCCGTCGTCCACGATGTTCATGACCAGCCGGCCCTCCGCGATATCAATGTTCACATGGACGTGGGTGGCCTGGGCGTGTTTGATGATATTGGTCAGCGCCTCCTGGAGGATCCGGTAGAAATTGATCGGGTCGCCCTCAAACGCTATTTGGTCCAGGTCATCGTGTTGAAACCTGATCTTTATGGCTTTCTGCCGGAATTCCTCGACCAAAATTTTGGTGGCGGTGGTCACACCCAGCACCTGGAGCGTGGAAGGACGCAAGGCCGATGTCAAATGCCGGGTCTTCTCGATGATCTTGTCGACGTCCCTGATCAATCTCTCGACGGATTGTTTATGGGAACCTGCCCGCGGGCGCAGGAGGACAGATTGCAACAAGATCTTGAACGTCACCAGGGACTGGCCCAGATCGTCGTGGATTTCCCGGGAAATGCGTTCGCGCTCTTTTTCCTGCGCCTGGATGATCCTCTGGGGCAAGTGCTGGAGGGCTTCTTCCATCTCTTTACGCTCGGTGATGTCGTTACGGATCGCAACGTATTGACAAGGTTTGCCGTTCTCATCCAGGAAAGGAACAATGGTCGTATCGACCCAATAACAGGTGCCGTCTTTGGCGCGGTTTCTGATCTCCCCATGCCAAACCTTCCCGCTGGCAATGGCGCACCAGAGATCCTTCATAAATTCTTTGGGATGATATCCTGAGTTGATGATGCGATGGTCCTGGCCTAAAAGTTCTTCCCGGGAATATTTGGAGATCTCGCAGAATTTGTCGTTGACATAAGTGATTTTACCCTGCGCGTCCGTGAAGGCCACGATCGAGGAAACATCCAGGGCAAATTTAATGTCCGCCAATTCCCCCTGGGACCGTTCCAGTTCTGATTGGATGGATTGATTGGGATTCATGGAGAATATCGGGCAAGGGACAGCCGTGAAAAGAATTTATTCTGAAATAATGCCGAAGGAGGGAGTCGAACCCACATGTCTTTGAGGACAACGGTTTTTGAGACCGCCGCGTCTGCCATTCCGCCACTTCGGCTCTACTTCGCTCAAATGTTTTCACGTTTGAGCTTCGTAGGAGCAAGCTACGAAACTCAAAGGATGTGGTTTATTCCTTCGAAGCCCCCAACAAACCCGAAGGGTTTAGTTGCGGGGCGTAGAAGAATGGAGCTGACGAGGATCGAACTCGTGACCTCTTGCATGCCATGCAAGCGCTCTCCCAGCTGAGCTACAGCCCCAAATTACCATTAAATCTATAGCAAGAACAATTTGGGGCAGTATTGATTACAACTAAGTATCCAGAGAAGTCATGCAGCCCCAAAATTGCCCCTCAATATATCATTGCCCCCCAGCCTTGTCAATCTTTCGACATAGCCCGTTTCGTATACAAATAATCAATTTAATGCAATTTGCGAAAACTTATGATAGATTATGACCGTATGAAAAAAATATTTTCCACGCTCTTCCTCATTATCGCCGCCGCGAACCTCGCGCTTTGCGCCCACGCCCAAGCGGCAAAGGTCATCACGCTCAAAGACGGCTCGGTCATCAAAGGGAACGTTTTACAACTCACCGACGGGATTTACACGCTGGAGACGGACAATTTAGGCAAGGTCAATGTTGCTGAATCCGAGATCGTAAGTATCGCGGCGGAATCAACGCCGGCGCTCCAAGCCACGGGGGATACGGCAAGCGCGGCGCTCAAGGGACAGGCACAGGAGATTCAAACTAACCTCTTATCCGATCCGTCCATCATGGCCGAAATCCAGAACATCATGCAGGACCCGGAGATCCGCGGCGTCTTGTCCGATCCCGCGTTCATGAACGCGATCATGAGCTACGACCCTAAACAAATCCAGCAAAGCGAAAAGACACAATATCTGCTCCAGAATCCCAAATTCCAGTCCTTGATGGAAAAAATCCAGCAGAAGTTACCGGCGGACAAATAGATAAATCTTAGACGGCCGCTTCATGCCGTAATTGCACCCTCGCTCTAGCTCGGGTACGCCTTCGGCATAATATTGGATATTTCACGCCTCAGTTGCCCACACGCAGCACCGACATCTCGTCCTCTCGGAGTGCGGATAGTGGCGTGGATGCCGCATTCTTCCAGGCGATCCCTGAAATCAATCATCTCTTTTCCTGACGGTGTTTTATGCTCGAATTCTGAGACGGGGTTATAGGGGATAAGGTTCATCTTGCAGATAATTCCCTTGAAGGCTTTTTTAAGACTTTGGACGGCTTTTGCGGTGCAGGTCACGTCTTTGATGAGGATGTATTCGAAAGTGATCTGCCGTTTCGTCGCTTTAAAATATTCGCGGCAGGCCGCGATCAGTTCGTCGAATGGATATTTGCGGTTGACCGGCATCAAAAGATTACGCGACGCATTATCATAGCCGTGCAAAGAAATGGCTAGTTCAATTTGCAGGTTTTGCTTCGCCAATTCTTTAATCTTCGGGACTAAACCCACCGTCGAGATCGTGATATGCCGGGCTCCGATGCCGATCCCCTTGTCCGAATTGATGGTCCGGATCGCCTTGAACAAATTGTCGAAATTGTCGAGCGGCTCGCCGGTGCCCATAAAAACGATGTTCGACAAAGGCCGTTTGTGATTGAGGGCTTCTTCCTTAACCTGCAAAACCTGAGTGAGGATCTCCGCGCAGGTTAAATTCCTCTTCCAGCCGCCGATGCCGCTGGCGCAGAACCGGCAGCCGAACTTGCATCCGGCCTGCGTTGAAATGCACGCCGTCGTTCGCGCCGCGGTGGGGATCAACACGCATTCGACCTTTTCATGATCGGACAGATCGAGAAGGAATTTGGTTGTTTTGTCTTCGGAGACGACTTTCCTGGCAATGGTATTCGGACTTAGAGCAAAATCATTCTTCAGCCGCTCCCGTAATTCCCCCGGCAAATTCTTCATGGCAGCGAACGACCACGCGCCTTTCTGATAAATCCACTCGAAAATCTGCACGGCACGGTAAGACTGCTCACCCAGGGAAGCCAGGCGCTGTGTTAATTCATCGAGCGACAGATCACGGATGTCGGGTTTGGATGTCATCGCGGATGCTCCGCCAGGGATTTAAGCCGGAGTTTCGAGAAATGCCCCGATCTTGCGGAATTTGCTATAACGCTCTTTGACAAGTTCTTCGCGGGAAAGCAAAGATAATTCCTTGATATGCTTGAGGACCACGTCTTTAAGGTCGGCGGCCGTTTTGACGGGATCATGGTGGGCCCCACCGAGGGGTTCGCGGACAATCTGGTCAACAACGCCGAATTCGCGCAAATTCTCCGCCGTGATCTTGAGCGCTTCGGCGGCCAAAGGGGCCTTGATGGCGTTACGCCAGAGGATGGAGGCGCAACCTTCCGGCGAGATGACGGAATAATAAGCGTGCTGTAAAATACAGACCCGGTCCGCGATCCCTATTCCTAACGCGCCGCCGCTTCCCCCCTCGCCGATGATCGTGGCAACGATAGGTGTTTTCAATTCGACCATGTCGCGCAGGTTCTCGGCGATCGCCTGGGCCTGGCCCCGTTCTTCGGCACCGACACCGGGATAGGCGCCGGGCGTGTCGATCAAAACAACAATGGGCAAAGCGAATTTCTCGGCCAGCTTCATCAACCGCATCGCCTTGCGGTACCCTTCCGGATGGGCGCAGCCGAAATTCCGCAGGACGTTCTCTTTGGTGTCGCGCCCTTTCTGATGCCCCATGAGCATAACTTTGGCGCCATTGATCTGGGCGAACCCGGCCACGATGGCCATATCGTCGGCAAACTGCCGGTCGCCGTGCAGCTCGACAAAATCGCTTGTGAACATACGGATATAATCCAGCGTGAAGGGACGTTCCGGATGGCGGGCGATCTGGATCCTCTGCCAGGGCGTGAGATTGTTGTAAATATCCAGCTTCATTTTATCCAGCTTCTGCGTCAATTTTTTCAGTTCCGGCTCAAGGGCGATCTTCTTGCTCGCACTGAATACCTGCAGCTCCTTGATCTTGGACTCAAGCTCAAAAATAGGTTTTTCGAATTCTAAAGCGCTCATCTCTTCCTTTTAACAATAAGAAGCAAAGATGCCAAGAGACAAGAAGCAGGGATTTATTCTTTGCTTCTTGCCTCTTACTTCTTTGCCTCTGATTTTATCTAATCCACAATAACGACTTCCGTCCCCAAAGGAAGCAAACTGTAGACCTCCTCCGCATCCGCATTGCGCATCCGCACGCAGCCAGCGGTCACCTGTTGTCCGATCGTTTCGGGTTCGATGGTGCCATGGATCCCATAACCCGGCATGTCAAAGCCCATCCATCGGCTTCCCAGGACATTTTGGGGGCTGTCCGATGGAACGACAATGCCCTTATTGAACCACACTGGATCAATCAATTTGGAAGTGATCTTAAATTTTCCGACTGGTGTACTGTTACTGGATCCCGTGGAAACCTTATACACTTTCAGGACTTCATCGCCATTTTTCAAAAAAAGCACGTTCTGGGATTTATCCACAAAGACATTGAAGTGCCCCTGCCAGATGCGCAACTTCTGTCCCAGCCTGATCGTATCGCTCTGAAGATTATTGCTGATCTTGATCAACTCGACGGTCGTCCCGTACTGGCTGGCCAGTTTCCCCAGGGTGTCGCCGGATTTTACTTCATGGACGGTCGATTCCGCCACCGGCGCGTTCGAGAAGATGATCTTCATATTGACGTCCGCCAGCTGGTTCTCGACGTCCTCAATCTTGTTGAAATCCGCATATTGGCCCGATATCTGTTGATAAACCTCTTTGGCCTTGACCAGATCCCCGCTCTTGCGCAAAGCGTTCGCCTCTTCATAGAGCGCTTGCACAGATTTTCCTTCCGCCGTTGACGTCGCTTCATCGGAAACAACGGTTCGGTACTTTGGCCAGGATAACAGCAAAATCGCGATAACAAGCACGACACCGCCGCCAATCATAAGGACATTTTTATTCATGATAAACTGTCTCCTTCCTCCCGTCAGCCGTAGGTCCCCCAAGGGGGAGGAGCCTGTGGCTGACGATAATAATACAAAATTTTTGCGTCATTACATCCTGTAATACAGCAGATAGGCCAAAACAAAGCCGAAAATGGAGCCAATGATGACCTGTAAAGGGGTATGCCCGATCAGCTCCATCAGACGTTCCGTCCCGATTTTCCCCTTCCAGTACATTTCATCCATGACCTGGTTGAGAATGGCCGCCTGCTGGCCGGCCGAACGGCGCACTCCCTGGGCGTCGAACATGGTGACCACGGCGAAGACGACCGCCAGGGCAAAGAGGACGGAATCGAACCCGGTTTCCAGGCCAGTGGTCGTTGCCAGGGCGGTAGCTCCGGCGGCGTGGCTGGAAGGCATGCCCCCGGTGCCGATAAACCACTTAAAATTAAATCTCCTTTCGCGGATAACACCCAAAATGACTTTAGCCCCTTGGGCGATGGCCCACACCATAGCGGTAATGACCAATACTTTATTATTAAGGACGGAATGCATATCTATAGCGTAAATTCCTGCAGGAAAGGAAAAAGTTGACGCCCCCGTGATTTTGTGATAATTTTATTATAATCACGAAGGTCAAAAAAGCAAGGTCTTTCCCCCTAATTCTTATCGATTCCCCCCCAGTAATACTAGTAAAACCCGTTACAGTCGTAAGTCATAAGTCGTAAGTGGTAAGCTAAAAAAATTTGAAGTCTTTTTTGCTTACGACTTATCACTGACAACTTACCACTATTTAAAAATCCATGTTAGCCAAAGTCCATAGCTACGGGATCAATGGATTAGAGGCGTATCCCGTTACCATTGAAGTTGATGCCGGCCGCGGCCTGCCCTCGACCATCATCGTTGGTCTGCCCGACAACGCCGTCAAGGAAAGCCGTGAACGGGTGCGTTCCGCCATTAAAAATAGCGGCTACAAATTCGGCCCCAGGCGGATTACGATCAACCTCTCCCCGGCCGACACCAAAAAGGAAGGTCCTTCCTTTGATCTGGCCATCGCCCTGGGCATCCTGGCCGCCTGCGAACAAATTTCCTGCGAAGGGTTGGAACAATATGTCCTGCTGGGCGAACTGTCGCTTAACGGCGATATCAAACCCGCCAAAGGGGCATTGGCCATCGCCCTTTCCATGACCTCCCGTTCCTTTAAAGGGCTCATCGTTCCCCAGGAGAACGCCACGGAGGCCGCCGTAGTCGAGCATGTCCCCATTTACCCGGTCAAAAATCTTCATCAGGTCATTGATTTCCTGAATAATCCCGGATCCATTTCACCCGTGACATCCATAAAAAACACTTTATTATCGCCGCCTTCTTCTTCCGACCTTGATTTCAGCGACGTGAAAGGACAATCCTTCGTCAAGCGGGGCCTCGAGATCGCCGCGGCCGGAAACCATAATTTTCTGCTCATAGGCCCGCCTGGAAGCGGGAAAAGCATGCTCGCCAAAAGATTCCCGACAATTCTGCCGGGGATGACGCCCGAAGAGGCGCTGGAAACGACGAAGATCCATTCCATCGCCGGCACACTCAAGACCAGTAACGGCCTGATGGGCAGCCGGCCGTTTCGCTCCCCGCATCACACAACCTCCGCCCCGGCCATCGTCGGCGGCGGCACGCATCCCAGACCGGGAGAAGTAACTTTAGCGCACAATGGGGTACTATTTCTCGATGAACTGCCCGAATTTAACCGCGACGTCCTGGAGGCCATGCGCCAGCCTCTGGAAGATCACGAAGTCACCATCTCCCGCGCGAACAAAACACTGCGCTTCCCGTCCCGGTTCCTGCTGGCGGCTTCCATGAACCCGTGTGGCTGCGGATTTCTTTCTGATCCCCGCCATAAATGCACGTGCTCCACCCATCAGATCGAAAAATATCTGGCGAAGATCTCCGGCCCGCTCTTGGACCGCATCGACCTTCATCTGGAAGTCCCGGCGCTTCATTCCACGGAAATGCTCTCCAACACCTCGCATGGGGAAACATCTGCACAGATCCGGGAAAGAACCGTTCGCGCCAGGAAAGTTCAGCAAGAACGATTTCGGGATACAAATATTCACGCCAACGCGCACATGAATCACCGGCAGATCAAGCAATGTTGTCCGCTGGATGAGGAAGGCAAGAAACTCCTCAAAATGGCCATCGATGAACTCGGCCTCTCGGCCCGGGGGTACGACAAGATCCTCAAGATCTCACGGACCATTGCCGATCTTGCCGGGGAAGAAGCACTGCGGAGCGAACACCTCGCGGAGGCGATCCAGTACCGGAGTTTGGACAGACGGAATTGGTGCAGATAGACTGAAAAAAGGACAAGCTACTTTTAGCCTGTCCCTTTTTCAAATGAACACGGCGGGCGAAACCTTGAAGCGCTTGCTCAACTCTTTGATCTGGCGA
>MHGM01000021.1 GCA_001805565.1 Omnitrophica WOR_2 bacterium RIFCSPHIGHO2_01_FULL_52_10 | reverse complement strand
CGGATTGCTTCATATCTCTTTTCTCACCAATCCCACGATGGCGGGCATTATGGCTTCTTTCGCGGGTATAGGAGATGTCATCATCGCCGAACCCAAGGCCTTGATCGGGTTCACCGGCCCGCGGGTCATTGAACAGACGATCCGCCAAAAACTGCCCGAAGGGTTTCAGCGCTCCGAATTCCTGCTGGCGCACGGCCTCATTGACATGATCGTCAAGCGCAAAGACAGCCGGGATGTGGCCGGCCAGATCATTGAATACACACAGATGAATAATAAATAGCGGTACTCCTTCGCCCTTCGGGCGTTAGGAGGAATCAAAATTCATTGCATTTTCGGCCTTTTTTTTATAGAATGAACACTCAATTTAATAACCAAGAAACAATCACCAAATAATAACCAAATAACAAGTTTCAAATGTAATCAAATATTTTTTTTTGGTTATTGTTTCTTGCATCTTGATTATTTAAAACAATATGGCCCAGATCAGCGTTCGGGATGTCACCAAGGTTTATAAGGGCGGCGTTAAGGCCGTCGACAATGTCAATCTAGGCATTGAGAACAAGGAATTTATGGTCCTCGTTGGGCCTTCCGGCTGTGGAAAATCCACGACGTTGCGGATGATCGCGGGCCTGGAAGAGATCAGCAGCGGCAAGATATGGATCGGCAACCGTCTGGTTAACGATGTCCCGGCCAAAGATCGCGATATCGCGATGGTCTTCCAGAATTACGCCCTGTATCCTCACATGAGTGTTTTCGAGAATATGTCTTTCGGGCTAAGGCTTCGTAAATACCCCAAACATGAGATCGTTCGCCGTGTTCAGGAGGCCACCGAAATTTTAGGGATCAAGCATTTGCTGGAACGCCGTCCGCGGCAACTCTCCGGCGGCGAACGCCAGCGCGTGGCCCTGGGCCGCGCCATCGTGCGTAAACCGCAAGCGTTTTTATTCGATGAACCTTTAAGCAACCTTGACGCCAAACTGCGCGTTCAGATGCGCACCGAGATCCACAAACTACGTTTGCGTTTACAGACGACCTTTGTTTACGTGACCCATGACCAGACCGAGGCCATGACGCTCGGTGACAAGATCGTCGTCATGAAAGACGGAAAAGTGCAGCAGTGCGCGGACCCCATGACCATTTACGACAAACCGGCCAATAAATTCGTGGCCGGCTTTATCGGTTCGCCGCCTATCAATTTGATGCAGGGGCGTATCCTCAAAAAGGAACGCAAACTTTATTTCGATGAAGGGAAATTCCAGGTCAAATTAGTCGAGGATATGTACGGAGTCCTGGCCGCGTACGAAGGCAAAGAGGTCATCTTCGGTATTCGCGCGGAGGACATTTATGATAAGCTCTTTGTTTCCCAGGCCTCCCCGGAAAATACTATCCGTGCCGCCTGCGAGGTCGTTGAGCCATTGGGGTCGGAAGTCTATTTATATCTCAATTCCGGGAAAAATACGTTCATCGCGCGCGTTGGTGCTCATAATAGACCGGAAGTCAACCGGGACATGGATCTTGTGCTTGACATGAGCAAGGTGCACTTTTTTGACCGAGAAACCGAAAAAACCATCATATAATTTTTACTTCTTCCTCGCCACCGCCTTAATACTCATCCTTGTTGTTTTTTTTGTTTTCGCGATTTTTTACGAAACTACGTTTTTTATCTTTCTTGCCGTTGGGTTGGCCGCCATCCTGCTTTATTTGTTTCCAATTTATTTGAGATTAAACAAGAAACAAGCGGAGATCGTCCTACAGAGCCAGAATCTTGAAGAGAAACGGAATCTCGTCGAGGCCGAGATCAAGGAAGAAAAATCGTTCATCGGATCCCTGCGCAATAAGATCGCTCTTTACGGCGAATTGAGGGTGCTGACCGAACGGTTGAGCCAGTGCCTTTCCCTGGATGACACCTCAACGGCTCTTTCCGAGGAGGTCAACAAATTTTTCGGGGAAAAAGAGCGGACAATGATCCTCTATTTGTTCCATCCCCAGACTGGAGAGTTGGGCATTTTTTCTTCGCATAAAGGCGCAATGCGCGTCAACATCAAATCGAAGAAGGGGGATCTTTACGATCAGTCGGTCATGCGCGCCATGCAGCCGTTATTGATTGAAGATACCAAAAGAGATTATCGTTTCGATGAAGAAAAAATGGCGGGGGAAGAAACAAGGCCGGTCCGTTCTTTGATGAGCGCGCCTTTGATGGTCGGCAAGAAGGCCCTGGGGATCCTGCGCATGGACAGCCCTCACGAGAAGAATTTTACCACCGAAGATCTGCGGTTTTTGACCACCATTGCCGACGTGGGAGCCGTCGCCATCGAGAACGCGCAATTGTACGAACGTTTGGAGCAACTGGCCATCAAGGACAGCCTGACCGGTCTTTATTTGCGGCGTTATCTGCTCGAACGTTTATCCATTGAGGTCAGCCGGCAGATGCACCGCAAGGGCGAGATGTCGTTTCTTATGTTTGATTTGGATAAGTTCAAGCAATACAACGACAAATTCGGACACGTGGCCGGAGATATCGTTTTGCGCGCGGTGGCGATGATCCTGACCGATTTTTTCCGCCAGCCGGGCGATCTTGTCTGCCGTTACGGCGGCGAGGAATTTTGCGTCCTGATGCCGGATTGCCCAAAGGTAAAAGCCGTCGAATTGGCCGAGGCATTGCGCAAAAAAGTCGCGGAACAAACTATCGTTCTGCGCCGGGAGAAAACCAGGGTAACCGTTTCCATCGGAGTGGCTTCGTTCCCGAAAGACGCGATCAACCCGAAGGAATTGATCCATAAAGCGGACTTGGCACTTTATCAGGCGAAGGAAAAGGGCCGCAACCAGGTGTGTGTCGCATGACGATCGTGATGCCCTTGGCTGTTATGATCTATGTCGCGCTGGTCGCGTATTGCGCCCGAAAAGTCGTCGAGGCCCTGGAGCTGAAACAACAGGATCAAATCCTCGAAGAAAGTGCGCGGTCGCAGTCGCTGGTTAACCAGAAAGAGTCGTTTTACGTGGAGAGACTACGTTTGGAGAACGAGGTCCTGGAGATCCTGACGCTCTATGAGATCACCAAAGAGATCACCCAGAGCCTTGGCGAGAAAGAGGCCTTTGAAATTTTCAAGAGCAAGCTAGGCGATCACGTCGGTTTTACGGATTGCTCGCTGGTGCATCCGCTCTGCGATGAGATCAACGATTATAAAAAATCGACGGACTATTTTCTTTTCGCGCTTCAGGGAAAAACCGGGCAGATCGGCTATTTGGTCGTCAAGGGAATGCCCCAGGCACATCATGAAAAATTCACGATCCTTGGCCATCAGTTCGCCCTGGCTTTGCGGCGTATCAAACTTTATCACGAGATCGAACGCATCGCGATCACCGACAGCCTGACGGAATTGCACACCCGCCGTTACGCGATCGAGCGTTTTCAGGAAGAATTAAAACGTTCGCAGGCGCGCGGCATGAAGCTGTCGTTTCTGATGATCGATGTCGATTATTTCAAGACCTTCAACGACCAGCAAGGGCATCTGATGGGTGATCAGATTTTACGGGAAGTGGGCAAACTGATCCGGGAGAACACCCGTGAAATCGATATCGCGGGGCGTTTTGGAGGGGAGGAATTTTGCGTGATCCTGCCGGACACCGACCGCTCCGGAGCGCGTTTCGCCGCGGAGCGTATCCGTCAAGCGGTCGAGGCCAGCGCCATCAAGGCTTATGACGCCGAGGTCAAGATCACCGTAAGTCTGGGTGTCGCCACTTATCCCGAAGACGGGACCCGGATAGAAGAATTGACCGACAAGGCCGATTGGGCGCTCTACCGCGCCAAGCGTGAGGGACGAAACCGCATTTGCGTCTTTGGCATTTATGATTGATTCGGCTTGAATCCCGCACCCTGTTCATGTACAATGTCTCCATTCTAATACTAATATTACAAGGATAGACATGCCGTTGTGCACCATCGGGGTCGATGTTGGGGGAACGAATATCAAGCTGGGACTGGTTGCTCCTTCCGGGAAAATCATAGCTAAAACCAATTTAATAACAAAGAGTTATGTCCATCATCCTCGCCAGCTAATTAATGCTCTTGTGGTGGCGGTTCGGTCCCTTGTCCGGGAGAACGGCAAGACAATAAAAGATATTGCCGGCATCGGGATCGGGTTGCCGGGGCAGATCAATAGCCCGCAAGGGATTGTCATTTTCCTGCCGAATGTTCCAGGATGGAGAAATGTTCCATTACGCAAGATTATCCAAAAGCAGTTAAAGATTCCCGTATTTATGGATAATGATGTAAACCTGATCGCTTTGGGAGAATGGAAGCTTGGCGCCGGGAAAGGGTACCAGAATCTGGTCTGCATTACGCTGGGAACGGGTGTCGGTGGCGGACTTATCCTCGATGGCGTCCTTTATCGTGGAGAAGGTTTTGTTGCCGGGGAGATCGGTCATATGCCTTTGAATGAACACGGCCCGGCGTGCAATTGTGGCGGGAGGGGGTGTTTCGAGCGTTACGTAGGTAATCGAACGTTGATGGCTAAGGCCGCGAAGGTGTTCGGAAAGAAAAATATCCGGCTTGAAGAGACGTTTGCTTTAGCCAGCCGTGGCAACGTCCGCGCCGTTCGGTTCTGGCGGGAGACCGCTACGCATATCGGCAATGCTTTGGTAGGGGTCATCAACCTGCTTAATCCGAGGATGATCATTATCGGCGGCGGGGTCGCCGGTAATTATAAATTTATGGAAAAGACGATTCAAAAAGTGGTTCGGAACCGCGCGATGACGGTTCAGAACGCCATGGTACGAATTGTGCGGGCCCGGCTGGGTGACGAGGCCGGCATCCTCGGCGCGCATATCCTGGTGAAGGAATCCATCTTTGGACGCTAATCTGGTGATCAAAAAAACGGGAATCGTGTTGATCTTGCTGGTCGTGAGTATTCCCGTTTTTATTTTTGGTTTCGCGGCGGCGGAAGAAACGCAGCCGGTTGCGGCGCAGTCTGACGCGGTTCTCCCTGGTGAAGTTCAGCCAAAGGCACTCCAGCCAGATGAAGTTAAGCCAGATGGAGCTAAGCCCGCCGCCGGGCCAACCACTTCCGTTGAACTTAATGGCGATATCATCGAATATTCGATGGACGGCAACAAGGTCACCGCGCAAGGTAACGTTATAATCTTTTATAATGATGTCACCCTGGCCTGCGACCGGGTGGAGTTCTCCCGGAATACGGGCACTGCTCATGCCAAAGGCAATGTTCGACTTGTCAAAGGTGGCGAAAGTGAGATTTCCGGCGAGGAAATGACATTCAATTTTGAGAAAATGGCCGGGGATTTTACGCCGGCCTCGATTTTTGCCGACCCTTATTATGGCAAGGGTGAACAGGTTTCCAAAGTTGACGCGAATCATATTTTTATGAAGGACGGCTATATTACCACCTGCGATCACGACCAGCCGCACTACCGCGTCGCTGCCGGTAAAATCGATATTTATCCCAAGGACAAAATGGTGGCCCGCAAAGTGTGTATGAAAATCGGTGGCGTGCCGATATTGTATATCCCCAAGTTCAGCCAGGATCTGACGGGGAAAAAGCCGCGCTTTGTTTTTACCCCCGGATATGACAAGGAATGGGGGATGTTTTTGTTGACCGCCATGCGGTATGAATTAAACGATAATGTAAAAGGGTTTCTGCATTTCGACGCCCGCGAGAAAAAGGATATCGCTTCGGGTTTTGATGTCACTTATAAAACACCGTATACGGGCTCCGGTACGATCAGAACTTATTATATGAACGAACGCCGCATTGCCTCGAAACATTTTTATCAGCCGCGTCCCAGCCCGACGATTGAGCGCGAGCGTTTTAAGGCGGAATGGCGGCACAAGTGGGACATTGACAAGAATACCAGCGCGATCTGGCAGTATTACAAATTAAGTGACAATACTTTATTAAAAGAGTACTTTGAGCGGGAATTTGACAAGGATGGATCGCCGGATACGTTTTTTCTTTTGACCAGAAATTTGACGGCGGGGGTTATGAGTTTCCGCACGGACAAGCGCGTGAACCGCTTTGAAGGGATGGTCGAGCGTCTGCCGGAATTACGCTATGACCTGTCAAGCCAGAAAATTGGCGAGACGAATTTTTATGTGAAAAACACGACTATTTACTCCAATCTGAGCAGCAAGGAGGCTTCTCCAACGGAAGTCCGCCGGGAGACGATGCGCCTGGATGCAGATAATGAACTCTCTTATGCGATGAAAGTCGGCTTCCTTGAACTCCGGCCGTTCGTCGGTGGAGAACATACCTATTACAGCAAGACCAAAGATCCGCAGGATTATGATGCCATTCGCGGGATATTCCGTACCGGTGCAAGTTTAAGTACAAAATTCTACAAAGTATTTGATGTCGAAATGAATGAATGGGGGCTGGATATCCACCGTTTGCGGCATATCATTACGCCGTCGGTTTCTTACTCTTACAACCATACGCCGACGTTTACTTCCAACGATCTGGATTCCTTCGATGCCATTGACAGCAAAGATATTGGACATTCCATTAATTTTTCCGTAGAAAACAAATTACAGACGAAAAGAAATAATGAGGTAGTCGAGTTGCTGCGCGCGGTCATCGGAACGGATTTTGCTTTAAAAGAGAACCCCGGCAAGGGAGGGTTCAATGTCATTACCACGGACATTGATTTTCGTCCCATTGACCGGATTACGTTTTATTTTGATTCCACCTATGACACGCGTGAGGAATATCTGACCACGGCCAATTTCGACATGTACATTAATGGGGGAAAGAACTGGTGGGTCAACATCGGCAAACGGTGGAGCCGGCAGGTCGATGATCAGATTACAACGGAATTGGGGTATAAACTTAATCCTAAATGGGCCATAAAGACATATAACCGTTTTGATGTCCGTAGCGGGCAGCATAAGGAACAACAACTTACGCTTACCCGCGATCTGCACGAATGGACCATGGACATCAATTTCAACGAGACCAGATCGCAAGGCAGTGAGATCTGGATCGTCTTTACGCTCAAGGCATTCCCGGATTTTGTCGTGGATTTGGGAACAAGCTTCAACAAGCGTAAGGCCGGCTCGCAAAGTTCGGAAGGAGATTAAACGTGAATATAGCCGTTATTGGATCCGGGTATGTCGGGTTGGTGACCGGGGTCTGCCTGGCGCACATCGGACATACCGTCATTTGCGTGGATAATAATTATGAGAAGATCAAACGCCTCAAGCTGGGAAAAGTCCCGATCTATGAACCCGGCCTCGAGGAACTGTTGAAGAAATACCTCAACAATAAACGTCTGGCGTTTACGACATCCATCGTTGACGCCGCGAAGAAATCCACTATTATTTTTATCGCTGTGGGGACACCATCGAAGAAAAACGGTGAAGCGGATTTAACCTACGTCGAGAATGTTGCCAGGGACATCGCGCGCGCCATGGATTCCTATAAACTGATCGTTGAGAAATCGACCGTCCCTGCCAATACGGGCCAGCGCATCAAACGCACCATCGTCATGAATTTGTCTGCGAAATTTCGTAAAGGCAATGAGGTAACACTGGATTTTGATGTGGCCTCCAATCCGGAATTTTTACGTGAAGGTTCCGCGGTCCATGATTTCATGAACCCGGATCGGGTGGTCATTGGTGTCGAATCGGCCAAGGCCGAACGGCTTTTGCGCGAGATGTACGCGCCCTTGAAACCCACCATGGTCGTTACCGATATCAATTCAGCGGAATTGATCAAGCACGCGTCGAATTCATTCTTGGCGACGAAGATTTCGTTTATCAATGCCATCGCGCAGATCTGCGACAGCATCGGCGCTGACGTCCTGAAAGTCGCCGAAGGCATGGGATTCGACAAACGCATTGGGCGGAAATTCCTGGACGCAGGGATAGGCTACGGCGGCAGCTGTTTCCCGAAAGATGTTGATGCCTTCATTCGTTTGAGCGAGAAAAACGGTTATCAGTTCAATCTGCTCAAGGAAGTCCGCAATGTCAACGAAGAGCAGAAGGATCTTTTTGTCCGGTTGATCGAGGACAAATTGTGGATCGTTAAGAGTAAAGTCCTTGGGGTTTTAGGGGTCGCGTTCAAAGCCAATACGGATGATATGCGTAATGCCCCTGCCATCGGCATCATTGAGATCTTGCAGCGGGAGGGGGCCAAAGTGAAAGTCTATGATCCACAGGCCATGCCTAATGCCAAAAAGGTTTTCCAGAATGTGACGTACTGCAATGACCCCTACGCCCTGGCCAAAGGCTGTGATTGCCTGTTGTTGTTGACGGAATGGGATGAATTCAAGAAACTGGATTTTAAGAAAATCAAACGCGTTATGAAGCACGCCATCCTCTTTGACGGCCGGAACTTGTACCATGACCAGAGCCTCAAGGCGTCGGGTTTTGAATATTACGGCGTCGGCCGGGGGATGTTGGAACGTAAAAGGGGCTGATCAAGTGTCAAAAACGTTGCAGGCAAAGATTGTGTCGAAGAAAGCGAAGATCGCCGTCATCGGGCTGGGATACGTGGGGTTGCCGCTCGCCGTGAATTTCGCCAAAAAAGGTTTTCAGGTCTTTGGGTTGGATACTGATAAAGATCGTGTCCGCAATATCCAGAAGAAAAAGAGTTATATCCTCGATATCCCCAGCCGTGAGTTGGCCGGCGTTGTCGCTAGCGGGCATCTCTCGGCTGCCACAACCTTCGATTGTCTGCGGACGATCGATTGCATCATCATCTGCGTTCCCACGCCATTGAAGCGCAAATACACGCCGGATATCGCCTATATTTTGAGCGCGGTACGCACCATCTGTAAATATATCAAGAAAGATACACTCGTCGTGCTTGAGAGTACGACTTATCCAGGCACCACCGAAGAGCTTATCAAGCCGGAGCTGGAAAAAAGCGGACTGAAATCCGGCAAGGATTTTTTCCTTTCGTTCTCGCCGGAACGCATCGACCCGGGCAATAAAACGCATGATGTCACCAATATCACCAAGGTGGTCGGGGGCCTGACGCCTGCCAGCGGAGAATTGACGAAGCTTCTTTACGAACAGATCATCAAGCGCGTCCACATGGTTTCCACGGCCAAAGCCGCCGAGATGACCAAGCTGCTGGAAAACACGTTTCGCATTATCAACATCGGCTGGGCCAACGAAGCGGCCATGATGTGCCACAAGATGGATATCGATGTTTGGGAAGTGATCGACGCGGCCAAGACGAAGCCCTTCGGCTTTATGCCTTTTTATCCCGGACTCGGCGTCGGCGGGCACTGCATTCCCGACGATCCGTTGTACCTTTACTGGAAAGCCAGGCACCATGGCTTCAGCTCGAAATTCATCAAACTCTCCGCGGATATTAATTCCGCCATGCCTTCCTACGCGGTCGATTCCCTGGCCGGAATTTTGAAAAAAAATAAAAAGAGCCTGAAAAATTCCAAAATCTTTGTTTTGGGGGCGACGTACAAAAAAGACGTCAAAGACCTGCGCAAATCGCCTTCCTTGAAATTGATCGAGATCCTCCAGGAAAGAAAATGCAAGGTCGATTATTCCGATCCGTTTATCCCGTATTTAAAGATCGGGGCCATTAATCTTAAGTCTGTTGCTTTAAATAAACAAAATATTTCCCGGTATGATTGTGTGGTCATCGCCACTGACCACACCAATGTTGATTATAAATCCATCCTGAATCACGCCCGCGCGATTTACGATGTGCGTAATGTCTACAAAGGGATCAAGAGCGATAAAATAACGAAAATTTAGCCGTTACCAGCTTTAGAAAGAACCCATGAACAAAAAAACAGTTGTTGTTACCGGCGGTGCTGGTTTCCTGGGGAGCCACCTGTGTGATCGCTTTATCGGGGAAGGGATGAGGGTTTTTTGCGTGGACAACCTTATTACCGGGAACACCCGCAACATTGAGCACCTGAAGAAAAACCCGAACTT
>MHGM01000020.1 GCA_001805565.1 Omnitrophica WOR_2 bacterium RIFCSPHIGHO2_01_FULL_52_10 | reverse complement strand
CGGTGGCGATAAGGATGGTAAATACGTTTTCCTTAAGGCCCAATTTTTGTTTGAGCTCCTCCCGGTCGGCGGGGCGCGCGAACTTTTCATCGACCGGGATCCCGGTGACGTGGATCTTCTCTTGGGCAACACCCAACTGCCGGAGCTTGAACTGCGTCCATTCACAGGCAACGGCGTAAAGGTCCGTTTCGGGACTAAGCCATATCCGGTGCACGTCAAAATCCGTCACCACAGTGACCAGTTTTGAATCGATCGCGCCTTTTCGCTTTAAGGCCGCGGTGACCTCATTGGCCATAAAGTGCGTTGTGAACACATAATCAAAACGCTCTTTTTTAAGAAACGCGCGCAACCCTTGCGCATTAAGGCTGTTGAATATCCTGCGGCATATTCCGGAGAGCGGCTGAATCCAGGGCAGATCAACAAGCTGGAAAAAAAATCCCCACAGCCAGGGCATTTGGGTAACCATAAACACGTAACTACGCCGATAAAATGTTTTAAAGAAGGGACTGGTATAATCCAGGGAATCGGCAAAGACAGCTTCGTGGGTCGTGTGTTTTCTTAAGCCATCATAAATGGCCCGGGCGGCCTTGAGGTGTCCGGCCCCGGCGGAAGCATGGATGACGAGGGTCTTCATGAGGCCTTACTTAGAAATTTTTCTTTTTCCTGATCCTGGAAGGTTTCGCGTGGTTACGGCTGATGATGGCGACGGCTTCCAGGAGATTGGCGGCGATGAAATCCGGACGCACCGTCCACGCGCGCATATGCCGGCGGTCTTCGCGGCCGGAGAGGACAAAGATCGTTTTGCACCCGGCGTTATGTCCGGCGAGGATATCGGACTCCGTGTCCCCGACGAAAAAGGCCTTTTGCGCCGCGCGGATGCTCTTGTTCATCGTTTCAAAAGCCTTGCGCACGGAACCGATTTCCGGCTTGCGGCAGTCGCAGCCCTCATCGGAGCGGTGCGTGCAATAAAAAACTCTCTTGATCCGTCCCCCGGATTGCCTGATCTTGTCAAGCATGTTGTGCGTGATGTGGCTAAGCTTCTCTTTTGTGTAGACGCCCTTGCTGACGCCGGCCTGATTGGATATGATAAAAACCGTGAAGTGCTCTTTGGTAAGACTCCGCAGGGCCGCTAAAGAACCCGGGATAAAATGGAACTCCTTGAGTTTCGTGACATATTTTCCATTGCCCGGAAACTCATTAATGACCCCGTCTCTGTCGAGGAAGACAAGTTTCATAGCACTCGTTGATAGAAAAAGGTTGGGAGATGTTGAAAAACGTTGCAAAAGGGTACAAGAGGTTTTAGGTTAACAAAAGGTTGATCAAGGAAACCTGTTAAAACTTTAAAAAACCTTAAACCTTTTCCAACCTTTTCAAACATTTCGAAACCTCTTTTAACTTTTTATATTGTTCCTTTTCATTTCCAGGTATTTTAAATAGCTCATCAACTGATAAAACGAGTCAAAATAAGCAATGAGAAAACCATACATTCCATCCTTGTATCCATTCTTACGAATGTACCGTCGAGGAAAGCGGTCAACCATGCGCCAGAGCGCCTTGCCCAAAGACATTTTTCGATTGGTGGTGATCCACTTCTGGGCCTCGAGCGTCGTCTGACGGTTGACGCTCGCCAGGAAATGCTCAATGTCCGGATACCCTTTATGGATGATGTCTTTGGTCAGGTGCCCTTCGGTTTTCCCCGGCGCCAGGAACGCCCGTGGATGAACGCCGACTTCCTCGTATTGGAAATGTTCTTTTTGAAAAAGCCGTATCTTGCTCGCCGGATACCACCCGGAATGCCGTATCCATGTTTTGCCGATATACGTTTTGATGGGGATCGAAAAACAGCTGTGTGGTGTGCCGGCTAAAGAATCCGCGATCTCCTGTTTCAGCTCCGGGGTCGCCTGCTCATCGGCATCGAGGATCATCACCCAGGAATTCCGCGCTTGCGCGTGGGCCCAGTTGCGGTGGATGCCTTCGTTGTCCATCTTGCGCCGCAAAACTTTGTCGGTATACCGGCGCGCCCGCTCCGGTGTCTTGTCCGAACTTTCATCGTCGACCACGATGATCTCATCGGCCCATCCGTGCACGCTGCCTAAACATTCGTCGACATTGTTCTCTTCATTCTTGGTAATGACCGCGACCGTGACTGGGACCGTGCTCATTCTTAGCTTTCAGTCATCGGCCATCATTCTTCAGCTGATGGCTGACGACTGATGGCTGATGACTAATCCTTTCAAATTTTCGCACACATATTCAACTTGATCTTTTTTCATGTGCGGGAACATCGGCAGCGACAAAATTTCCCTGGCGATTTTCTCCGAAACAGGGAAATCTCCCCTTTGATATCCCAAATCCGCGTACGCCTCCTGCAAGTGCAAGGGAATCGGATAATGGATCAAAACACCGATGCCCTTGGTTTTCATCGCGTCGCAAATTTTATCCCGGTTCTGCAAACGCACGGCATAGGTCTGATAAACGTGCGTGCGGTCTTTTTTGAGGATCGGCGTGACAACCCCTTCAGTGTTCTTGAGCAGCTTGCCGTAATGGAGGGCAACGTCGTTACGCATCTTGTTCCATTGGTCCAAAAGCGGCAATTTGGCCGCCAGGACGACCGCCTGGACGGTATCGAGCCGCGAATTATGTCCTTTGATCTTATGGTCATAACGGCCGGTCCGGCCGTAATCCCGAAGCATCAAGACTTTTTCGTAGACATTTTTATTGCTGGTCACGACCATACCACCGTCGCCAAAGGCCCCCAGGCTTTTGGTGGGATAAAAACTAAAGCAGGCAATGTCACCGAGTGACCCCGCCTTCTTGCCATTATACGTTGATCCGTGGGCCTGACAGGCGTCCTCGATAACGGTAATATTATGTTTTTTCGCGATTGCGTTGATCTCGTTCATATCCGCCGGCTGACCGTAAATGTGCACCGGGATGACCGCTTTGGTTTTTTCCGTGACCGCTGCCTGGAACCGGGCGGGATCGATATTGCAGGTTTGCTCCTCGACATCGACAAACACCGGCCTGGCGCCCGTGCAGGAAACGCACAAAGCCGTTGCGATAAAGGTAAAGCTTGGCAGGATCACTTCATCCCCGGGGCCGATATCAATGGCCTGGAGAGCCAGATACAACGCATCGGTCCCGGAATTAACACCCACGGCATATGGGGCGTTGCAATAACGGGCGAAATCTCCTTCGAACGCCTTTTCCTGCGGCCCTAAAATGAAACTGCCATCCTCGAAAACTTTTTTGAGCCCGGCATCGATCTTGTCTTTGATGGCATGGTACTGCTCACGGAAATCAACGAATGGAACGTTCATAAAATTTCTTCAACCTTTCTGTAAACCTCTTCCATGCTCAATTGATTTAAGCAGCGGATATGCTCACAATCGGCCCTGCGGAATCTTCGGTAACACGGCTGACAGGGCAGATCCTTTTTGACAACCTTTTGTCCGTCAGCGGGATACGGGCCGTAAACGACTTCATCAACAGGACCAAAAATCGAAACAGTTTTGCTTCCTGCCGCGACTGCGACGTGCAACGGCCCGCCGTCGTTGGTGACGATCAGCGCGCATTGTTTGGTGAGCGCCGCAAATTGGCTTAAAGACGTCCTCCCGCAGGCCGAAACACAAGGATTCTTCATGCCGCGGGCGACAGAGTCACATAATCCAGCTTCCGTCGACCCACCCAACAGTATAATTTGCGCGGTGAATTTTTCAATTAGTTTGTCAGCTAATTTCGCGAAACGTTCAGCGCTCCAACGCTTGCAGGAAGCGTCCTTTCCCCAGCTTTCCCCGCCTCCGGGAGCAAACCCGATGACCGGGCCGCGGCCGGAAATACGACTTTCTAACAAGAATCGGTCGGCCCAGTCCGTGTCTTCCCTGGTCAAAGACAATTCTATAGTCCGGTGCGTGACCGGCACGCCGATTGCCGTCAACAGATCCAGATAATAATCGACCACATGTCTGCCTTCGTAGCCTTCCAAAGGAATTTTTTGCGTGAGGAACCGGCCGCGGCCCTTGTAATCGAACCCCACGCGCCGCGGGATCCCCGCCGCCCAAGCCAAAAATCCCATAAAACTGTTCAGGGAAACGTCCAGAACCATATCGAACTGCCCGCTTTTGATATCCTGGATGAGTTTTCCAACGGCCTTCAGGTATTGTCCCGTGGATCTGCGGCGGATGGCCTCGAATTCGTCCCGCTCGTACACGAAGATCCGGTTGACCCTGGGATTGCGTTCCAATAGTGGTTGGGTCCGGCGATTGCAGAGGTACCCAATATGGATATTGGGGTACGCCGCCTTGAGATTGCTGATCAAAGGCGTGGTAAACAGCACATCCCCGATGCCGAAGATATTGATGATAAGAATTCTTTGCGGAGGATTGTGAAGCATGCTAAACGATCCTCATCCATTGCCCCAATTTTTTCTTCACCGCCGCCTTGTAGATGAGGCTGGCGACCGCGGTATCCTGGATGGCGAGGCCGGTGGAATCAAAGACGGTCACTTGGCCGGGTCCGGTCCTTCCTTTTTTCTTTCCGGCAACGATCTCGCCTAAGGTCGCGGGAATGTCTTTGAGCTTAAAGAGTCCTTTAGCGACGGGAACGTTAATTTCACCACTATGGCTGGCTTGCTCCGGGTCATCGACCACCACCCTCGCCCGTTTTAGAATTCTCGGGTCGAGCTCTTCTTTCCCCGGCGCGTCAGCGCCGATGGCATTGATATGCGTGCCGTCTTTGATCCATTGCGATTGAATAATCGGCTTGCGCGACGGCGTGGTTGTCACCACAATGTCGGCGCCTTCGACACATTCCTGAATGTTCGCGGCGACGGTCATGGCCTCGCCGGGCTTTCTCATCGTGCGGATGAATCGCGCGGCCAAAATCTTTTGATGGCCCCACACGCGTACTTCCTTGATCTTAAAAATTTCACGTAGTGCCGCAAGCTGTGAGCGTGCCTGCACCCCGCAACCCACGAGCGCCACAACACGGGAATTCCTTCGCGCCAGATATTTGGCCGCTACCGCCCCGCCCGCGCCGGTACGCAGGCTCGTCGCCAGCGTTCCGTCCATGATCGCCAAAGGAAAACCAGTTTTAGGATCGCTGACGATCAAAACGGCCATGACCGCCGGTAGCCCGAAAGTAGCGTTGTTGGGATGCGCGTTGACCCATTTGAGCGTGCAGAGTTTGAACTTGCCCACATAGGAAGGCATGGCGCGAAAGTCCCCCGCAAATTCCGGAAGGTCGAGGTAGATCTTCGGCGGCATCCGCGCCCGGCCAAGGCCGTATTCGGCGAACGCCTCCTCGACCGCTCCAATAGCGCTTTTGACATCGACAATCTTCATTACATCTTTTTGACTAAGGATTAAAGTTTTCAAACAACCTCACCAGTCAATCGGAAAATAATCTTTAAGGAACTTTCCACACCAGTGTTTGCCCGTCAGGATACCATCGAAAAACGGATCACATACCCGTGCGGCGCCATCGACGATATCCAGGGGCGGCTGAAAATCATGCACCTGCTGCTTGCGCCGGGAAAGCGCGAAGGGGTCTTCGTCCGTGACCCAGCCGGTGTCCACGGAATTCATAAAAATGCCCGATTTGACCAAGTCGCTCGCCGAGGTATGGGTCAGCATGTTGAGCGCCGCCTTCGCCATATTGGTATGCGGATGACGGTCCGTTTTGACGTAGCGCAAGAACTTCCCTTCCATCGCGGAGACATTGACGATATGTTTTTGCCCCGTGTTATCGCGTTTCATCATCGTCGACAACCGGTTGCACAAGACAAATGGCGCGATCGCGTTGACCAGTTGCAGCTCCAGGAGCTCGGCCGTAGGGACCTCACCCAGGCGCAGGCGCCAGGTGTTGGTTTCCCGCAAATCCACCTGCTGGAGGTCCGCGTCCAGTTTGCCCTTGGGGAAAACCTGCTCGGCCGGCAACGCGTGGTCGTAGGAGTAAGGAATTTGGGAAAGCGCGGCGGATGCGGATAACCCGATGCCCTGCATTTTTCCATTCCAGGCGACCGCGGGCACCAGGTCCGTTGCCGGATTAATGTGCGTATAGGACATCAATTCCTTCTTGCACATATCAAAAGGACGAAGAAGCCGTTGCGCGCCTTCGGGCAAATCTTCGATTCTTTTGGCTTCATTCTCCACCAGATGGCCGTAAAAACCCGGCGGCCGGCGTACCGTTTGCGCCGCGTTATTGATCAGGATATCCAGGCGATCGTATTTCTGCTCGATATAATTACAAAAGATCTCGATGCTGGGCGTGTGGCGCAGGTCCAATCCATAAATATGCAGCCGGTCCTGCCATTGGGGAAAATCTTCTTCACGGGAGTAGCGAAGCGCCGAATCGACCGGAAAACGGGTGGTCGCAATCACGCGGGCGCCGGCGCGCAGCATCATCAATGTCGCCTGATAACCGATCTTCAAACGCGAGCCAGTGATCAGAGCGACTTGTCCTTTTAAGGAAGCCGTTTGAAAACGTTTGGCGTAATTGAACTGCGCGCAACTCGGGCACATCGCGTCATAAAAAAAATGTACCCGGATAAATGCGCGCTTACACACATAACAATCGCGCGGCGAGACTAATTCAAGCTCTTTGAATCTTCCCCGGACGCCCTCATCGGTTATTTGTAAAGGCACGGTAAAGACCGCCGCCTCACGCGCGCTGCGGATACCGCTCGACGCGCGCAGGCGCCGCTCATAATTGACGACTCTTTGGCGTTTGATGCGCCGGCTGTCGCGTTTGCGTTTGCGGATCTCATCGCGCTGTGGACGCGAGAGCTGTCCGGCTGCGGTGATCAAGGCGATCCGCTGTTCCGTGGACAAATGGGCCAATTCGACGCTGTTTCGGACCAAGTCTTCCAGGACCGCAACGCAGGTACGTATCTGCTCTTCGGAATATTTCGCTTCGGCTATTTTTTCACTATTATTCATTCACTGAGGCCTTGGCAACGATTCTCCGCTTATCATCCGCCCCCTTCCGGGGGCGAGACCTCGCCAAATTTATTTAATTTGGCGGGCTTGCCACTTACAACTTATCACTGATCGCTTTTTTATCAATAATATTTCACTTTCTCTTTCGGGTCGTGCCAGGAGATGATGGTCACATCGTCCTTACGGATAAAAACGTCGCCTTCATCGCTCACGTTCCACTCGTGGAAATGTTCGGGGTAAACCACGATCTCAACCAGGGGCAGGCTGCGCATATCTTTGGCCATCTTGTCCAGTTGTTTTTGAAAAATGGCGACGTCTTTTTCTTCTTTAACGAACACAAAATGCGCCCGACGGTATTTCTTAAAGAGCTTGCCGATTTTGGGGACAGACACATTCCCCACTTCAGCCCAGAAAATCATGGTCCCGTCGTAACTGAAGGCGTTCAAGTCCGGCTGGAAACGGTCCTCAAGCTTGGCTTCAACGCGGATGGTAGGGTATTCTTTGTGATAGAGCGCGTAGACCAAGGCCTTCGCGAAAGGATGGAACTCCGACTCGTGGGCGAGCTTGTTGAAAACTATCCGCTTATCCTTGAAGCGGAACGTATACTTGCGGTTATGTTCGACCATAAATGAGCCCCCTACCCTATTTATGAAAAGGGGGTGATATTTATCCCGAAGTATGCGCCGAAAATTTTTGAGCAAAGCGAAAAAATTTTCAAGCGCTTATACGAGGGATTACCTTAAATATATCGGTTAATAAAGCGTAGGAGCTTCTCGATATCGAAGGGCTTCATCAGATAATCCGTCGCCTTTTGGGACTGCGATTCGATGAGTGAAGAGGTCTCCCGGTTCGCGGTGAGCATCACAACCGGCAATTCGCGCGTGGCCTCATCACTGCGGATCGCTTTTAACAGCTGCCAGCCGTCGACTTTGGGCATCACGATGTCCAGCAAAACCAGATCGGGCTTCTCGGATTTTACCTTGCGCAGACCTTCTTCCCCGTCCGCGGCTACGATCACCATATACCCGCGGGACCGCAAGCTCGCCTGGACCGCTTCGCGGATATCCGGTTCGTCCTCCACCATCAGAATTTTCTTGGACATTTAAATGAGCCCTCACTCCATCCTTACATCCCGCCAAAACTCTTCATCATCTCGCCCAAACCAGGCATGGCGAATTTTTCATATTCGGCCGGCACTTCAAAAAGATCCGCGGGCTGCGGGCCGGTCTTGAGGTCCTCATATTCCATGCTCCATGTCCCGTCCACGGCCTCGACCTTGATGGGGATCTCTCCGCCCCGTAACCATTGATAGACCGAGACGTTTTTGCCTTTTTCCGGGTAGGTGACCTGGAATTTTTCCGCCGGCTGGCCGTCCACGGCCTCGGTCCCCATCGCCACGCGCTCGATCTCACCATCAAAATTCTTCGATACTTTGGGCGACGAAGACATATCAACGGGGTGTTCCATATACATCTTGTCGGCGGGCATGAGCATCCAGGAAAGGTTCTTGTCCCTGCGGATGATCATCACACTCTCCGGCATCTCCATGCGGACCTTGTCCTGGGCCACATAGATCTTGGCGTTGACGGTTTCTTTCCCCGTGCGGCTGATCATCTGCGCCGAAAATTCCTGGGCCTCGGCCCGGATGGTCGGTAACAGCATGGAAACAAATACAACGGACAAGACGTTAAACATCTTTTTACGCATACATCCCCCTTGGTTTATTATAGTTTATCTGACACCTGGCACCTATCACCTAAAATGCGCTGTCTTCTTTATTTCCCCAATCCTTTAGATGGATAATACCCAAGAATTCGAATCCTGGCCAGCTATTTTTTTTCACCGGCCGAAAGACCGCCGCCTCACCTTGCTCTAAGGCGATATCCTGGCCGATCGATTCCGCCGTCAACACCTGCGAATGCGAGATCAAAAACCGGTTTTCTCCCGGAGGTAGCGCCTCGCTTAAAAACGCGTTTAAGGCCGCGGTATCCTGGTCTTTTTGAGAAGGCGGCTTGACCCAGGGCGGCGCCAACGCCGCGGCGATCGTGAAATTGTCCTGCGCCTGCGCGGTGCTGAAGATAATTCTTGCCATCTGTTTGGTGCGGCAGGTGGGGCTGACAAACAGCTCTCCGGTGGGGATCGCAAGCCGCTCGATCGCCTGGCGAATCCCGCGCGATTCGCCCTCGCCCTGCACGTTAAGCGCTCCACCGGACTCGCAGCTACTGGCCCGGTCCATCTCCCAGAGGACCGATTGCGACGGCGTTTTGTCCCACTGTGTGTGACGGAAAAAAACGACATACCCGCCGGAACCAAGCCGCTCGGGCGCAAAGGTCGCCGGCACAAGCGGCCCGTCCGCCAACGCGGGGACTGACAAAAACACAAGCGCGAACAAGATCCAACAAAAAGATCGCGCCATTACTTTTCTTCCTCTTTGGATTAACAAACACGCGCCTTACGTTTTTTAAGCGTCTCGACCAGCTTTTTAACGTCCTGCGAGCGGTGTTTGGGGCACACCAAAAGGGCGTCAGGGGCGTCGATGACGATCAGGCCTTGAACCCCGACGGCGGCAATGAGGCGCTTATTGGCCCAGACAAGGCTGTTGCGGCAATCCAGAGAAAGCACATTGCCTTGAGTACTGTTGCCTTTTTTGTCTTTAGGCAGGATTTCGGCCAAGGATTCCCAGCTTCCCAGATCCGACCAGCCGATGTCAGCAGCAACGGCGGTGACATTCCTGGCTTTCTCTAAAATACCGTAATCGATGGAAACGGCGGGCAGTTTGGGCCACGCCTTTAACATATTCCCGCGCGCGGCATAGATCAACGGCAAATATTTCCGGAACGCCTCAAGAATCGTTTCCGTTTTCCAGACGAACATGCCGCTGTTCCAGAAATAATTTTTGCCCGCGGCAAAGCGTTTGGCCCTGGCCAGATCGGGCTTTTCGATAAATCGCTCAACGCGCAAAATACCGCCGGCCTTTTTGGTTT
>MHGM01000019.1:5303-10107 GCA_001805565.1 Omnitrophica WOR_2 bacterium RIFCSPHIGHO2_01_FULL_52_10 | reverse complement strand
ATCGCCGAAACGCACACCATCGATGACACGATCGTCCAGCGGTCCGTAGAGGAGGTTGTTTTGGTATGAGCATCATCAATGAAGCTTTAAAGAAAACACAAACTAACCTCGATCATATCAAAGAAAAAGTGCCGCCCGCCGGTGATGACCGAATTTCTTCAGGAGAAAAGCCAGGGCAAAAACCCGCGGTGCAACCTTCCCCCGTTTTCCGGCCGATGCCTCCTTCTCCATCGCCGGTGGTGACCGCGGTCCCGGAAGCCGCGCGCGCCTCCTCCCAACGGGGACCTGCCGGCAAGCGCTGGTATTTCCTCGCCCTCGCGGAAATCCTGGTTTTAGGCTTGGCCGCGTGGACTTTGTTCATTTTCCAGCCGCAACTGTTTCGTTCCTCCCACCAAATCAAAAAATCCTCTCCGGCCGGAAAAATGAAACCGGCAGTGTTATCTTCGCAACCCGCACAACCCGCGGCCGCCGTGAACGTGTCCACCGAAATAAAGTTCCCCGTTGGCGTATCGGGCAGAAGCGACCTCATCCTTAATGGCATTATGACAAACCAAAACAAAATGGTCGCCCTGATCAACGGCGAGATTTACGAGACCGGGGATTTCATTGCCGGGAAAGAAATACGCAAAATTACCTTAGACAGGGTTGAATTAACAGATGGCGAGGAAGTCACGACCTTGAGCGTCCGTGAGCAAGGACGATAATTGCTACATATACGTCCGGATCGCTTTTTGAATGAGAGACGGGGAAACACCTGCTACGACTTTGACCTTGCCGATTTTCTGCGCCAGCACAAAACGGTTCCGGCCCTTTTGAAATTTCTTGTCATGCTGCATGATCCGCAGAATACCCGCCAAAGGAACACCTTTGATCTTCTTGGGTAATCCGATATCCGAAAGAAGGCCGTTGAGCTTTTGACAATCCGCCGCGGACAGCATTCCTTTTTGGCGCGAAATTTCCGCGGCCACCCGCATCCCCAGGGCCACGGCCTCCCCATGATGGTAACGGTTGTATCCGCCGGACGCTTCGAGGGCGTGGCCGACCGTGTGTCCGAAGTTCAAAATGGTGCGGAGCCCTTTGGTTTCTTTTTCATCAGCCGTGACTACGCCGGCTTTGATCCGGCTGCAGCGCACAACGACATGCTCTAGCGCCGCGGGTTGCCGATCTAAAAGCCGGTGATAATGCCGGGCGATGTACGAAAATAGCCTCTTGTCCGCGATGACACCGTATTTGACCGCTTCCGCCAGGCCGTTACGCATCTGCCGTTGATCCAGCGTTGACAAAACCGAAACGTCGCTCCAGACAATTTTGGGTTGACAAAAAGCCCCTATGAGATTCTTGCCGACAGGCAAATCGATGGCCACTTTCCCGCCGATCGCCGAATCGATCTGCGCCAAAAACGTCGTTGGCACTTGGACGTACGGGACGCCCCTTTTGTAGGAGGCCGCCACATACCCGGCCAGGTCACCAATGACGCCGCCGCCAAAGGTGATGATAAAAATGCCCTTGCTGGAATCATGCCGGGCGATTTGTTCCATCAACGGGAAGGCCACTTGGGCGGATTTGCTTTGCTCGCCTTCCGGAACTTCAAAAAATTTTACGGAAAAGCCGTTCTTTTTTAGCCCCGCGGCCAAAGCGCCGCCGTGGTGGCGCCGGATCACGGGGCTCGTGACCACAGCCGCGTCGGCACCGATCTTTAGCGATTTAAGCCTGGCGCCGAGTCCGGATAAAATCCCCCGCCCGATCACGATCTGGTAGGCGTTTTGTTTTAAGGGGACATTGACCGTTTTCATGAAAATTGTACTCCCAATAATCTTCCCGCCCATTCAACAACGGGCAACACCACGGCGTCCAGGACCCCCATATAAATAAAGACCATGACGATCAATATACCATAACGCTCCAACTGGCTGTACGGAACGGCGAGTCCTCGGGGCAACAGTCCCATGACCAGCCGGGAACCGTCCAGCGGAGGAATAGGGATCATATTGAATGCCGCCAGCAATAAATTGATAAATACCGCCGCTTCAACGAATTTGTAAACGTCCACAGGCATGGGAACCCGCGTCAATTGGCTGGCTACGACCGCCAAAACAACATTAACCGCCGGCCCTGCCATACCAACCAACATCATATCCCTGCGGGGATTGTTCAATCTTGAGAAATTAACAGGAATCGGTTTTGCCCAGCCGAACAAAAACGTGTTCAATCCTAAAAACCGTAACGCGATCAAGACGCCAGGAAGGAAAATGGTCCCGACCGGATCAACGTGCCTGACGGGGTTGAGCGTCAGACGACCTGCTAATTTTGCCGTCGGATCGCCCAGTTTGTACGCCACCCAGCCGTGGGCGTATTCATGCAACACTACGGCAAAAAAAAGTATAACTGCGATAGAAATGATCTCAAGAATCACGAAGGAATACCCCTCTCTGTCCTCTTACGAAAACGTCTTACAACACCAATTGGATCCTGGTAACGGTCAGGACAGGTCTTAAAAACTGTTTTTCAAGGTCGGCGTTCAAAGTTCCATCGATCGTAACTGTGTAACGGGCAAAGTCGTCGAGCATAGCGCGCGGTCCTTGAATAAAATAGGCGGGTTTGTTGCGGATAAGGAGTTCATAGGACACGTCGGTTTTATCCTGGCGCAGTGGCAATAACCGCAGGACGCCGATCACCGAAGCATTTTGGGAATCAGGCGACACCAGGGCCGGG
Organism: Omnitrophica WOR_2 bacterium RIFCSPHIGHO2_01_FULL_52_10; assembly: GCA_001805565.1. Classification (GTDB taxonomy): domain Bacteria; phylum Omnitrophota; class Gorgyraeia; order Zapsychrales; family Zapsychraceae; genus UBA10015. The sequence continues at coordinate 7,395 of MHGM01000019.1, read as the reverse complement.
CCGGGCGCTTGCGCGGAGAGCTGTTGTGTCTGACTCGCATCGCTTACTTCCTTGCCGGACCCGGCAGCCGGGGATTTTTCGCGCTCTTTGGGACGATAGGCTGTAATATCCATGGATTTAAACGTCACCAGCCCCTCGGCGACCCAGCCGAAAACCTGTGCCGGAGGCGCGATCTTGTACCAACCCTGGAGCTTTTCGATAACGCGGATACGTGCGCCTTTTTCTATCTGCCCCAGGATCGTCGACTCGGCCTTGGCGGAAGACCTCACATTCACGCGATCGCCGGTGATCTCCCCCTCCATACTGCCCGCAAGACGCACATATTTATCGCTGACGTAAACATGCGTCCGGGAAGGAAGCTGAATTTTGTACCAGCTGAAATCCTTGCCCACGACAATGACTTCTTCACCCTTTTCCAACTGGCAGAGTTTCTCAAAATTCTGACTTTGTCCGGCGCGGACATTCACGCGTTCATTGATCGCCTCGGCTAGAAAAGGGAAAGACTCCTGCGCGGCAAAAACAGGGAAAGGAACAAGGGAAACAATGGTAAGAATCGCAACAATTCGTTTCACTCTAGGGAAAAGGAAACGACACTTGTAAGGCATTCTGGACTAGGCCTTTTTTGCTGCTGGTTTTGCGGCAGCTGGTTTCGCGGCGGCGGCCTTCGCGGCCGGAGCTGTGCCAGCGGCTGGAGCGGCACCCGGGGCGGCTGCGGCACCTTCTGTTCCTTCGGCGCCTTCTTCTTTCTTCTTCGCCTTGGCCGTCTTGATCTTGACGATCTTCGTTTTAGGCAACGCGGTCACGGGCTGTGACTCATTCCAGAGGCCTTTTTTCATGAGGTCCTTGATGCGTTCGATACGCGTCAAAACCGTGCGCTGCTGCGTCGATGAAGAATCGATCTTTAATGAAGGATGTAATGACATAGCTATAATCTCCTTACCAGGCAATCATTGTATTTATTTTTTAATTTATTCGAAAATTCCGTGGCCTCGTCTTTGATCGCGAATTTTCCAACGCAAACGATGGAATGTTTGCCCTTGGGAAGAACAAATATCTCGTAACCTTTTGATCTCAAGCGCTTCGCCTCCATCTGGGCTTTTTCTTTCTCTTTGAAGGAAGCGACCTGAATCGTAAATGTGCCCTTTTCTTTTTTTTCCAGAGAAGGCGCGCTCGCCGGTATTTGCTTATGCTGCTTCTCCTGCTGTTGCGCACCGGCCGGCTGGAGCGATGCAGCGCTCTTCTGCGCTTTCGTGTTTCCAGCAGGCGCAAGGGAACGCTCCCTGATCTTGTCGGATGAATCCTCGGGGGCCGGTAATACCGTTACGGTGACCGGGGGTTCCGCCAAGGCGCCCTTGACGATCTGTTTTCCGCGTTCCACCCCAAAAGAAAAGAACAGGACCACCGCCATGACAAAAATAATACATAAAACAATAGTATTTTCCACCGACAGTGTCAAGTCTTTTAGCAAGTAGCGCGGGCGGGTGACCCTGCTGTGCGGACGTCCAGTCAGAAAAGGAAACAGCTCAAATTGCGTATGTTCAGTGGCCATCGTGCGTTCCATTATACGTTTATCCCTTCGCTGAACTCAAGTAATTTTTGAACTTTTTCTGTCCCGTGCACACAATAAACGCGTCAATGACCCTCGGATCAAATTGGGTGCCGCTGTTCATTCTAAGCTCTTTGATCGCCTCCTCAACCGACAGTCTCATTTTGTAGGGACGCTCGCGCGTCATGGCTTCAAAAGCGTCAGCGACGGCCATGATCCGCGCCCCGATGGGGATCTGTTCACGCCTTAAGCCTGATGGATATCCGGTCCCGTCATAATGTTCCCGTCGATACAAAACAATCGGCAAAACCGGACGCAGAAAATCGACCGGACGGATCAATTCAACGCTTTGGGCAGGGTGTTCGCGGATGACTTTGAATTCTTCCGGCGTCAACTGACTTGTCTTGGCCAAAATATTATAGGGGACATCGATGGCCCCCGCGTCGCGCAGCACGCTGGCATAATACAAATTGCCGATCTCCTCCTGACTGACGGCGAGCTGCTCCGCCAGGGATTTGACGATCTTGAAATACACCGGCGTGTGTG
>MHGM01000019.1:0-5293 GCA_001805565.1 Omnitrophica WOR_2 bacterium RIFCSPHIGHO2_01_FULL_52_10 | reverse complement strand
CGCGTGCCCCTGACGTTTGAGCAGTTCGCCGATAAACCGGATACTCCCCAGGATAATTTTTTGCTGCTCCTGGTAAAGCTGGATGTTCTTGATGGCGGTAACGGATTGCTCCGCCAAGACGGCGAGCATCTCTTTGTCGAACTCGCTAAAAGGCGGCTCGTTTTTCTCGCGGCGGACAATGACGGCCCCGACGTTCTCATCAGCCACCAGCGGAAGTCCGATCAGATGTTTCTCAAAAACCGCGTATCCGCGGGCCACCTTCTTTTCTTTTTCCGAAATCTGCTGCAGTTCTTTCTTTTTGTTAAGCAAAATATTGATTTTGTTGTTGAAAATAGCCCCCAGGGCGATCTTCTTGTAGGAACGGTCCAGCAGATAAATGTCCGCGGAGCTTGCTTTAATGAACTGGCACAACAAACGCGTCAGGCGCAGCGACAATTCCTCCACATTATAGGTGGAATTCACCAGCCTATAGATCATGTGGACGGCTGAAAGAACCAGCTTATACCTTTTGGTAAGGGTCGAAAAGTTTTTTGTGCTCATCGAGCGCGAACCTGTCCGTCATTGACGCGATATAGTTACCGATGATCTCGTATTTCTCGGTATCACTGTAGCGCTTGTCTCTCTGGTACACCGAATACGGCAATTGCGCGGGGTTTTCCTTATACACCTCAAAGAGGTCATGGATGATCCGGTTGGCCTTGTCCGTCATGCGCACCACGCGGTAATGATGATAAAGTTTTTTGTTCAACAGAGTCTGCAAATAATCCCGCTCTTCTTTAAGCGCTGGGCTGAAATCAATGATCGGGTCCGTCAAATTTTTCACATTATAGTCCTTGACCGCACGGGAAGTTCGCAAATTCAATTGCTCCAGCCGCTGGCTGGAAGCCGACAACAAATCCTTCATCTGGATGTCGATCAGGGCCTTGACGATCTGGTATTTGAACATCTGTTTATCTTTGGACTTAAGCGTCGGATCCACGCGCTGATAGGCCTTTTTCCAAAGCTGACTGTCACCGAGATCGTCTTCGCTGATGCAGCCGGAGGTGATCCCGTCATCGATGTCGTGGGACAAATACGCCAGGGAATCCGCGATGTCAACGACCAGCGCCTCGAGGGTCTGGCCCTTGTTGGCATACTCTCCGGCGATGCCGGGCTTGTCGTAGATGGTGCGGTGCTTAAGGATGCCCACCAGAACTTCTTCCGTGAGATTAAGGCCATCAAAATCGGGATAACGCTTTTCATATTTGGTGACGATCTCAAAACTGCGCACGTTGTGGTTAAATCCCGGCACCTTGGCGGATTTCATAATTTCGTTAAGCGCCCCTTCTCCGGCGTGGCCGAAAGGCGGGTGTCCCAGATCATGCGCCAGGGCGATGGCTTCGATCAAATCTTCGTTGAGTTGCAGCGCCCGACCAATGGTTCGGGCAATTTGGGCGACTTCGATGGTGTGCGTCAATCGGGTGCGGTAATAATCGCCTTCAAAAATGACGAACACCTGCGTTTTATATTCCAGCTTGCGGAACGCCTCGCAGTGGACGATACGGTCGCGGTCGCGCTGGTAACAGGTACGGACATCGTGCTTGGGTTCGTCATAGATCCTGCCGTCCGTGTCTTTGCTTTTCATCGCGTACGGGGCGAGGATCTTTTCTTCCAACGCTTCAATGTCTTCTCTTGTGCGCACGGATCAATTCCTTATATAAGGCATCGAGAGACTGGGACAAAACTTTCGTGTGGGCGGTCACCGGCATGAAATTGACATCACCTTTCCACCGCGGGACAAGATGGATATGCACATGTCCGGGGAACCCCGCCCCGGCCACGCGCCCCAGATTGATCCCGATATTATACCCTTGGGGATTAAGCGCCCGCTGGACCAGGGATTTGGTTCTCCGCAAAAGATTAAACAAATCTTCCCGCTCTTCACGCGTCAGTTTATCCAGATCATCCACATGGCGGTTGGTCACGATCAGCATGTGACCGTTATTGTACGGATAAATATTCAGGACGGAATACGCGTGGGCCGTGCGCAGTAAAACATAATTCTCGGCATCCTTCTTTTGTTTAAAAATACTGCAGAACACGCACCCCTTGCTCTTCTTGACGATCTGCGTGATATACGTGACCCGCCACGGGGCCCAGAGCCTTTCCATGATTATCCTTTCAGTTTGACGATCTTTCCCGTGACTGTCCCGGAGCCGATCTCCAGAATGCCATAAGAACGATATGGAGCACGGACCATATCATTGGGGCTTCCCGGATTAAAATATAACGTGCCGCCGATCATCTCGTTAAAGGGCTGGTGCGAATGGCCGAAGACAACCGCGTCAAGCTTCCGGTCTTTAAAGGCGTTCCGGACCGCATCCAGGATCCTCTCTTTCGGTCCTTCCCCGTGAAAGATGCCGATCGTTACGCCCTCAATCGCCAGGATCTCACGGCGCGGCAGAAGTTTGCGGACATCCGCCCCGTCCATATTTCCGTAAACTCCCTTAAAATCTTTAAGCCGACGAAAGGTTTCGACATCCTGCGGCGTGCAGAAATCCCCCGCGTGGATGATCATATCCATCTTGTTCAAAGCATTGATCACTTCCGTGGGAATCAATAAAGAATGCGTATCCGAAACAACACCAATCTTCATCGCGAAATGTAGGGTTTGTTAAAAAGGGTCAACAGGGCGTTGATCTCTTCCTCATTCCATATCCAGCAGCGTTCCTGCAATGCCTTCAAGCGCGCATTCTCATCAATGGTCTTAAGCGAAATGATCAGATGCCGGTGGGGTTTGGGCGCGTTCTTGCGCGACTCTTCCAAAAGCGCGCTCACCTCCGCCTCGCTGACGTTTTCGCCCTTGACCGCGATCAGCCACACATCCTCGTTGGTCAACGCCTTGATCACGTTTAACGATTGCCCCTGTTCGTTGCTGACTTTCCAGGGAACGATTTCCCGGAAAAGCGGAAGTTTGTATTTGCGGCCGTTGAGGTCAAAGGCCTCATTGTCGAAACAATACAGCAATTCCATGACGCGTAACGGCAGGTCCTTGGCGGAGGTGACATTAAAATTCTCGATGCATGATTGGAATTCCTGCTGAAAGAGTTCCCGATGCTGCTCCGGGCCGATCCCGACGTTCTTTAACCGCGGCTGAAAGATATATTTGATCCAATATTTAAGAAGCTTGTCCCGGAAATAATAAAAATTGCCGTTCTTGAAAATGACCCCTTCTTCCCTTAGACGGTTTATTTTCCCGGCGACCTGATTCCTCTTGAATCCCAGTTCGGCGCACAGATCGTCCGCCTTATGCTTATCATTGGCAAGACACATCAAAAGCGCGGGGATGATCTGGTTGCCTTTGCCAGCGGCCAATTCCTGGACCATCAACTCAAAATGCCGGCTGATGAGCCCCCAGCGGTTGAAAATGGTATTCTCGAGCGCCTGGGTCATCACGGGGATAAAAATTTCATCCTGATCGTGCAGAACGCTTAAACCTACCAGTTCTTTACAAACAAGATGCAGATACAAGGGATATCCCCCGGTAAAATCAACTAAAAAGTCACGCAACGGTTCTTTGATCCGGATGCCCTGCAAGGTTTCCTCGATGAATTCCCGGCTCGTCTGCGGGTCAAGCGGATCCACCGCGATCATTTCAAAATTACCAAAAAGTAACGACAGCTTCTCGGAAAGGATCTTTTTGGCCTGCTGCGGATTGGAGCTCGTCACAACATAAAGACACTTCTTTTGCGTCATGATCTTTTTGCCAAGATACGCGAACGCGTTGGGCACGGTGACTTCTTCCAGGCGGTGGAATTCATCCAGGACCAGAACGCAGACGCGTCCCGTTTCATTGGTGAAAATTTCTGGCAAGGCCAGAAGCCCGTGAAAGGACGTGCTTAATTTCTTGGCGTGATAATCTTTATAAATCTTGCGGATGACCGAAACAGTGTGGGGGATGCTCCCCTGGACACTTTCTAAAAGCAGCGCGACGTCTTCATAGAGAGGAAGTTTGCGAGTAGAGGAATAATGATGCAACAGACTGCCGACAAACTGATCCAGGAAAAACCGGAAATCCTTGTTTTCCACATCGATGTACAAAACGGTAATTTCTTCATCGAGGTTGGCAAGGAAATGCTGGAGGATGGCGGTCTTGCCGATATAGCGGTTCCCGAAGAGGGCGACATTCTGCCGATATCCCTCCTTAAGATCGAGGACCCTTTTTTTCAATAACTCCATGATGGCCGTACGGCCAAAAAAATTTTGTTGTACCCTCATACGAGTAACAAAAACAATGCCCCGGACTGTTTAGCTCTCCGGCATCAAGCCCATCGGCCAAAGAGGTCATTCTATATGTGTAATCCTCTCATGGCAAGTAATAAAGAGGATTGTCTTCCAGCGATCTTTTTCTGATCTCAAAATGCATGTACGATGGATTTTCCCCCTGCCCGACACGCGCGATTTCCTGTCCCTGATGGACCGAATCGTTTAACCCGACGAGAAGTTTGCCGTTACGCGCGTATACGGAGAAGAATTCATCCGCGTGGCTTAAAATGACCGTATAGCCGTAACCCATCAGATAATCCGCAAAAACCACCTGTCCGCGGCGGGCCGCCCGGACGATGTCCCCATCCCTGGCCTGAATATCGATTCCCTTGTTGAAATAGGCTCCTTTACGTTCATGAAAATAGCTTGTCAGTTTCCCGCGCACCGGCCAGACAAATCCGCCTTCCCTTGATTCTTTATTGACGATCATCTCCTTGCTCGCGTGCGCGCCGGGAATAAAAACCAGCTGGTTTTCTTCAACGCGGGCGACATTAGGGATACGATTGGAATCAATGACGTCCTTCATCGACACGTCATAGGCCTTGGCGATACTCCAGAGGGTTTCCCCTTTTTTGACCTTGTGATACACCCCTTGGCGGCCCTTTTCCGGCCAATAGGCACCCTGCGGGTGGAATCCGCCGACGATATAATCCTTTTTTGTTTTAACCGTCGCACAGCCGGATACCACCACGGCAATGACGACAACCGATGAAGCGAGGGACGGGAATCGAACCCGCGTGATAAGCTTGGGAAGCTTACATTCTACCATTGAATTACCCTCGCAAATGCAGTGATCAGTGACCACTAATTTCTTTTTTAATTTCACTTACCGCTTCTTTAATATTACGCGCCGTGCAAACCGCGCGGCAAATAGCAAAATGCTTAACGCCGATCGTTCGTAAAGCCGCAATGTTCTGCGCCCTGATACCTCCAATGGCAAAAACGGGAACGGAGACCTCCTGGATAACTTTTTTCAGTAAATCCAAAT
>MHGM01000018.1:3198-5329 GCA_001805565.1 Omnitrophica WOR_2 bacterium RIFCSPHIGHO2_01_FULL_52_10 | reverse complement strand
GGCATGAAATGGAACATGGGCTGGATGCACGACACGCTGGAATACTTTAAGAAAGACCCCATCCACCGCAAGTATCATCATAATGATCTCACCTTCAGCATGATTTACGCCTTCACCGAAAATTTCATGCTTTCGCTCTCCCACGATGAGGTGGTCCACGGCAAGGGATCGCTCTTGCGCAAAATGCCCGGCGATGACTGGCAGAAATACGCCAACCTGCGCGCGTTGTATTCGTATATGTACGGCCATCCGGGCAAAAAATTGCTTTTCATGGGCGGTGAGATCGCGCAGTGGGATGAATGGAACCATGACAGCAGCATCGACTGGCACCTGCTGCAATACGGCCCGCACCGGGGGATGCAGCGGCTGGTCCAGGACCTCAACCGCGTCTACAAAACCGAGCCCGCTTTATACACCAACGATTTTCAGCAGGACGGTTTCGAATGGATTGACTGCAACGACGGGCATAACAGCGTCTTGAGCTTTCTGCGCAAAGGACAAAACCCCGCTGACAATATCGTGGTCGTGTGCAATTTCACGCCGGTCGTGCGCCACGATTACAAAGTCGGCGTTCCGCAAGGCGGTTTCTGGAAAGAGATCTTCAACAGCGACGCCAGGGAATACGACGGCAGCGGCGTGGGTAACTGCGGCGGCGCGCACGCCCGGGATACGCTCTGGCACGGCCGCCCCGCTTGTCTGTCGCTCACCCTGCCGCCGTTGGGAGTTCTGTTCTTCAAAAAAGCATGACGCGTCTGTCCCCGGCGGCTTCTGTAATTCACTCCAAGCGGTATCCCCATCTTTTATCAGGTTAGTTTTATCAGGTTAGTTGTGACAAATTGGCGCTTCCGTGGTATATATCTTATGTATGATGAACCGTTATATTTGTATCCACGGACATTTTTACCAGCCGCCGCGGGAAAATCCGTGGCTCGAAGAAGTCGAGCTGCAGGACTCCGCGCATCCCTACCACGATTGGAACGAGCGGATCGCGGCTGAATGTTACGCGCCGAACGCGGCCAGCCGCATCCTCGGCTCCGGCAAAAAAGTTTCCCGGATGGTTAATAATTACGCGTCGATGAGTTTTAACTTCGGCCCAACGCTTTTGTCCTGGATGGAACGCCACGCGCCGGAAGATTATCAAAATATATTGGCGGCGGACAAGGAAAGCCAGGCCCGGTTCTCCAGCCACGGCGCGGCGATCGCGCAGGTGTACAATCATATGATCATGCCTTTGGCCAACGCGCGCGATGAGCGCACGCAGGTCCTCTGGGGGATCAGGGATTTTGAGCACCGTTTCGGCCGCAAGCCCGAGGGGATGTGGCTCGCCGAAACCGCGGTCAATACCCGGACGTTGGAGATCCTCGCCGAACACGGTATCGGTTTTACGATCCTCGCCCCGCACCAGGCCGCCAGGGTGCGCAAGATCGGTGAAGAAAAATGGACGCCCGTCAAAGACGCCGGAGTGGACCCGCAAATGGCTTACGTCTGTCCGCTGCCCTCGGGGAAGAAAATCCATTTGTTTTTTTACGACGGGCCCATTGCCCGGGAAGTGGCGTTCGCGGACCTTTTGGAAAGTGGCGTCAATTTCGCGAACCGTTTGCTGGGTGTTTTTCCCCGCGACCAGCATCATCCCCGGCTCGTTCATATCGCGACCGATGGCGAAACCTACGGCCATCATCATAGTTTCGGGGACATGGCTTTATCGTACTGTTTGCATCATATCGCGTCGCAGAACCTTGCCCAGGTGACTATTTATGGAGAATACCTGGAAAAATTTCCGGCGACCCACGAAGTCCAGATCGCGGAGAATACTTCCTGGAGTTGCGCGCACGGGGTGGAGCGCTGGCGATCGGATTGCGGGTGCAAAATAGGCGGCCACCGCGGGTGGCACCAGAAGTGGCGCGCGCCGCTGCGTCAGGCTCTGGACTGGCTGCGAGACACGCTGGCGCCGTTTTATGAAGAGCATATGCGCGCGTTCGCCGCTGACCCGTGGGCGGTCAGGGATAGCTATATTGAAGTAATTTTGGACCGTGACCCGCAAAACGTTGAGAATTTTTTCAAGCAGAACTGCCGTGCGGAACTTAAAGCTGAAGAAAAAGTCAAGGTTTTGAGACTTCTGGAACTTCAGCGC
>MHGM01000018.1:1005-3166 GCA_001805565.1 Omnitrophica WOR_2 bacterium RIFCSPHIGHO2_01_FULL_52_10 | reverse complement strand
TTGGTTTTTCGATGAAATTTCCGGCATCGAAGGGGTGCAGATCCTTCAGTACGCCGGCCGGGTCCTGCAGCTGGCGCAGGAACTTTTTGGGGAGGATTTTGAGGGACATTTCAAAAAGATCTTGGAGGCCGCGCCCAGCAATATCGCTGATCTGTGTAACGGCGCCGCGGTCTATGAGAAATTCGTCGTGCCCGCCAGGACGGATTTAACGGGGGTGGGCGCTCATTACGCGGTTTCCGCCATGTTTGATGATCATACCGGCGGGAAAAAGGTCTATTGCTACACGGTCCGTGAGCAAGTGTATGATCTGAAACAGACGGACGGGCGGACCTTTGTCATCGGGCGTTTGTATGTCCGTTCCGACATCACTTGGGAAGAGGGAAGCGTCGATTTTGTCGTTGTCCCTGGGGAGGGACAACATTTAAGTGCCGCCGTGCGTGCGTCGATGTCTGAAGAAGATTTTCGTGATGTCCATCAGGAAATGGAAAAGGTCTTTACCAGCGGTGATGTGCGGGAAATAGATCGCCTGACGGAACGTCATTTCGGCGCGACCCAATATGCCCTTAAATATCTTTTTCGGGATGAACAAAAACGGATCTTCGATGAGGTCATCCACTCCGCGATGGAGGAATTCGAAGAGCACTTTCGCGAAATTTACGAGCATTATTATCCCTTGCTGCAGGCAAAGGAGGAACTGCATATCGCGCTACCAAAGGCCTTGAACACCTGCATCGAATTCATATTAAACCGCGACCTGCTGGATCTTCTTGCCAAGGAACAGACGGACATCGGCGCGCTCAAACGTATCGCCGTTGAGGTCAAGCGCTGGGCTTTTGAGATTGACAAGACCAGGATCAGTTTCGTCGCGATGCAGCGGATCATTTTTCTGATGCGCAGCCTTGAAAAAGACCCCCGGGATCTGCGCCGGATGGAATCCATCGATGATATTTTGCGCGCGACGGCGCCGCTCAATTTGGATCTGGATTTGTGGCGTGCCCAAAGATCGTATCTTGCCATCGCCCGGCAAGTGTTCGATGGAAGTTTACCCACGCCGGAGCCGCGTTGGCTTGAACTTTTCCGTAAACTCGGCGATCATTTGCACGTGCACAGTGAGCAGAGCGAACATAGCGAGCGCAGTGTTTGATAGTCTTGACGATGAACGAAGCGCGTTTCAGGAAAGATAAAGAAATGCCGACTTTGTTCGCCGTTTCCCGGCGCGCGGGCCAGGCCCTTGTTGAATTCGACATGATCCGGGAAGGCGACCGCATCGCGGTCGCCGTTTCCGGCGGCAAAGATAGTCTCTCGTTGCTGCACGTTTTGCGCGACCGCCGGCGGGTGAGTCCGGTCAAATTCGATTTTACGGCGGCCCACATCGATTTTGAATTCTCCGATTTCAATCCGCAGATCCTCATTGGTTATTTAGAGAAGGAAGGGTTCCCGTACCTCGTTGCGAAGGCGGATTCTCTCAAGGACGAGAAGCATGAGGATATCGACTGTTTTCGCTGGTCCTGGAACCGGCGCAAGGCGCTTTTTCAATTGGCCGATCGCGAGGGGTTCAACAAGATCGCCTTCGGTCACCACATGGACGACATTGTTGAAACGATTTTGTTGAATCAGTTTTACCGCGGCGAGATCGCCGCGATGAAACCCAGACAGGAACTTTTTGACGGGAAACTTGTGATCATCCGTCCCTTGGCGTATGTGCGCGAGGAGGCGATGGTCCGTTTGGCCCAGGAATTAGCGCTGCAATTGACGTCCGGGAAAAAAGAGCGTACGCTCAGTCTCATTGAACGCGTCTTTGTCTATATGCCGCTGATGCACGCCGAAGATATCCAGGCGCAGCGCTTGTCCGTTGGGTATTTCGCGGAGTTGGTCGAGGAATCCAGGGGGAAAAATCCCGGCAATAGCCATTACTACAGTTATTCATTGGACTACGTGAACCGCCATTGCGCGATCGTCGAGTGTTTCGGCCGTTTTCCGCACCGCAATAAAGTATTGGGACGGACATCGACACCGGAAGAAATTGAATTCTTGAAGAAATCTGGTTCCGGCTTCCTCCCGCAGGGACGCCGGGAGCCTGTCGGCAGGGGAATATCCGATGGATAAGACATTGCTATTGGCCGTTATATTTTTTATGGCAGCGACGGGACGGGCCGGCGCG
>MHGM01000018.1:0-997 GCA_001805565.1 Omnitrophica WOR_2 bacterium RIFCSPHIGHO2_01_FULL_52_10 | reverse complement strand
GGGATGTTTTTGGTGCATGGAGCCCTCGTTTGAGAAATTAGGTGGCGTGGTTGACGTTGTTGCCGGCTACACGGGCGGCAAGGAAACGGATCCAAGTTATGAGGAAGTCTCCGCGGGACAGACCGGACACCGCGAGGCGGTGCAGATCACTTACGACCCGTCGCAGGTTTCTTACACCGACCTCTTGAACGTCTTCTGGCGGCAGATCGACCCTGCCGACCCCGATGGGCAGTTCGCCGATCGCGGGCCGCAATACCGCACGGCCGTTTTCTATCATGACCCGCAGCAAAAGAAGCTGGCGGAAGAATCGAAAAAAGCGCTGGCCGATTCCGGCAGGTTCAAAAAACCGATTGTCACCGAAATTTTGCCGGCCGGCGATTTCTACTCCGCGGAAGGCTATCACCAGAATTACTACAAAACCAACGCGGAGCATTATAATCAGTATAAGTATGGCTCGGGACGCGAGCCGTTCTTGAAGAAAACCTGGGCCAACGATCCCGGCAAGAAATATACGGGGCCTTTGTGCAATATCCCCTCCCCCAAAGAGCTCAAGAGAAAATTGACGGCATTGCAGTACGAGGTGACCCGCAACGCCGCGACTGAACAGCCCTTTAACAATACCTATTGGAATAATAAGAAGGAAGGCATTTACGTAGACGTCATTTCCGGCGAAGCGCTTTTTAGCTCCACGGACAAATATGATTCCGGCACGGGCTGGCCGAGCTTTACGCGTCCGTTGGAGGAGGGTAATGTTGTCGAGGAGGAAGATGAGAGCCTCGGGATGAGCCGCACCGAGGTACGCAGCAAGCATGCCGAGTCGCATTTGGGGCATGTCTTTCCCGACGGACCTGGGCCCACGGGCCAGCGGTATTGCATCAATTCCGCGTCGCTGCGCTTTATCCCGAAAGAAGAGCTGGAAAAAGAAGGTTACGGGCAGTACAAGCATTTATTTGAAAAATAAGTCCCGGATTCCCGGGTAATCGGATATCCTTAAACA
>MHGM01000017.1:16359-17461 GCA_001805565.1 Omnitrophica WOR_2 bacterium RIFCSPHIGHO2_01_FULL_52_10 | reverse complement strand
ATCTGCGCCACGTGGGTGATGGGCTGGTTGACGTTGCTCACAACCCCGATCGAAATGGCCAGCAATCCGAATTTCTGTTCGTGGCCCTGGCGGTCTTTGGCTACGATGTATCCCTGCCTGTGGTCTTCCGGCGGATAAAAAGAAGGCACTTTGGTATCGAACTCTTTGATGATCCCTTCGCAGACTTTATCCGCCGCCGCGTCGTCGACGATAAAGACCAGGTCGTCCCCGCCGATGTGGCCGATAAAACTGTTTTGCCCGCCCCCTTCGCGTACCACCTTGATCAGTATCCGCGCGAGTTCCTTGATGACCTCGTCGCCTTTTTCAAAACCGTATTTGTCGTTATAGGCCTTGAATTTATCCAGATCGGCGTACCCGACGGCGAATATTTTCTTTGAATCGATGCAGGCCTGCAGCTCTTCCATGATGGAGGTATTGCCGGGCAAATGTGAGAGGGGGTTGGCGTCCAGGGAGGTGACGGTGCGTTTCAAGATGCTTTTGATACGCACCAGAAGCTCGTCCGGATCGAAGGGTTTGATCATGTAATCGTCGGCGCCGGCCTCAATGCCGCTGATGCGGTCCTGCACCTCGCCTTTGCCGGTCAGCATAATGACCGGGATGTGCCGCAGCAGGATGTCTTTTTTGAGCGTCTTGCAGAGCTCCCGGCCGTTCATCACCGGCATCATGTAGTCGCAGATCACAAGGTCCGGCATTTTCTGCAGGACGAGTTCCAGTCCGGCTTTTCCGTCATTGGCCTGAAAGACCTGGTAGTGCTCGGAAAGCGTCAGATTGAGGACATCCAGGATGTCGGGGTCGTCGTCGACCGTTAAAACTCTCATTTTGCGCATGGCAGGTGCCTCTTTTATCCCGTTACCGGGGCCGCGGGATCAAAGGGAAGCGTGAAGTGAAACGTCGTCCCATGGTTTAATTCACTGGTCACCCCGATCTTCCCCTTGTGGGCATCGACGATCTTTTTGACCAGCGACAGCCCCAGCCCGGTCCCCTTGACGCTTTGGTTGATCTCGTTATCCACCCGGTAAAATTCATCGAAGAGTTTGTTAAGGTCCGCCCGGGAGACGCCGATGCCGGTGTCCGAGACCTC
>MHGM01000017.1:7125-16342 GCA_001805565.1 Omnitrophica WOR_2 bacterium RIFCSPHIGHO2_01_FULL_52_10 | reverse complement strand
GATCATGGCGGACCCGGACGGTGATCGCCCCGTTTTCCGGCGTGAATTTGATGGCGTTGCTGACGAGATTGATGAATATCCTTTCCACCTGGTGTTTGTCCAGGACCAATGCCGGGACGCCCTCGCTGATGTCGGTTTTCCATTGAAGATTTTTTTCCTTCAGCTGCGGCGTCAACAGGTCATGCGCGGTCTCGATGATCGCGGCGATATCGCATTTTTCCATTTTCATTTCCACCCGGCCGGATTCGATGCGCGCGATGTCCAGCAGGTTGTTGATCATCTTCACCAGGTTGTCCGAGTGCGCGTTGATCTTTTCCAGACGCTCTTTGACCGTTTCGGGGACGGCGCCCAGTTTGCCCGTGATGAGCAATGAGGCGTACCCTTTGATGGAGGTCAGCGGCGTGCGCAGCTCGTGGGAGACCGCGGAGATAAATTCGGATTTCATTTTATTGATCTCCTTGACCTCCTCCAGCGCCAGGGCCAGCTGTTTGGTGCGTTCCTGCACTTTGGATTCCAGCACCTGGCTGGCGACGTAGGCCTGTTCGAAGAGCCGCGCGTTCTCAAGCGCCTGGCCGATCTGGTTGGCCAAAACCGAAACGAGTTCCTCGTCACCTTCCGTGATCGCGGAGGCGTTGGAACGGTTTCCGACAAAAAGGATCCCGGAGATGTTGTTTTGGGTCAGGATGGGGGTCAGGACAAAATGTTCCACGTCGAAGATCCGGATGATGGATTCCTTGGCCTGTTTGCCGATAGGATCCCTGTGGGAGGAAGAGGCCGCCGATGTAAAGGCGTGTCCTTCCTTGAGGGCTTGAGTCAGGCTCCTTTCTTTTTCCAGGCTGGTGACAACGAATTGGACATCTTCCGGGGAAAACCCGACGTTCAAACGGCACTGTAAGGCCTGGTCCTTGTCGTAAACGCAGATGAGATTTTTTTCAAAGCCCAGGTCAACGATCAGGGACTGGTCGAGGCGCTTGAAGATTTCTTTTTCATCCAGGGTGGTGCTGATCAGCCGCGAGGTTTTCTGCAGGGCGTCCAGCCCGTTAAGACGCTTGTCGAGCTCTTCCTGGGCCTTGTTCAATTCCAGGTCGGTGCGGATGATCAGTTTGGCCTGTTCATCGAGGTCGCTAAAGGTCCTGGTCATGCCCTGCAGGTCCGCCTGGAGCCGGCGGTTCTGTCCATTTTTGTTGATCAACAAAAAGGTCAGTACTCCAAGGAGGAAGATGGCTGCAATGAGGAACAATGTGGGCATGTCCATTTTTTTAACCGATTGCCAATACCGTGATGCTTTCGTTTTGCAGGTGAGGCCTTTTGAACCTCTCCGCCGACTGCATGGGGGAAACTTCCCCGTTGGTGTACATGCCGAGGATGGGGATCCGGGAGCCGAAAATTTCCTTGATCTTGACGATCTCCTGGAACGCCATCCTGCCTAGCAGTTTCAGGCGGGACATTGATTCCAGGACGATAATAAGCTTCGGGTCCTTGCCCAGCAGGTTCTGGTGGGCCTCTTCCGCGGCGCTGCGGGCGGCCTGCTTGCAGGATTCCTTGTTGCCGATCATCAGGTGGACCCGCGTCCCTTGCGGGATGTCTCCTTGGCATACAATACTCCCATCAGAACGGATGTCAACGGCATTTCGCAGCAGATAATTCCGGCTTTCTTCAATGAAGATGCCCAATGGGTAGAGAATGCTCATTTGTTCGGATTGGCGGCCGCGCAGTTGCGCCGCTTCTTCTTCAAAATATTGTTCATAAATGTCGTAGGCGGGCCTGCCGTCGATGGATTCGATGATGTTGTCGGTCGCGCCGGTAATGGTGCGCGGTTTTCCCAATGGCCGCCAGCCGTGCTGGCTTCCCACCCCGACGGTCATGTGTCCGCCCATGATCACTCCGCTGACGGCGTTGGTCAGCACCCGGTTGCGGTAAATCTTGAAAGCATCCTTGTCCTGGAGATGGCTGCAGCTTCCCGCACCCACCACGGGAAAGATGTTCCCCAGTGTCCCCTGGATACTTTTAAGGAGCGGCGAGATATTTTTAAAACGGCTGTCGACAAAAAAGACAAAGACCTGGCGGCCATGCGCGCCGAAATCGTTGAGGCAGCGCTTCGCGAGTTCCGTTCCGACGTCGGGAGGGCTCATGGTGTCGATGTGCTCAACGAAGCCGTCGCCGAATTTCATCTCATCGGAGGCGATCGCCAGAACAGCCACCCCGCGCGTTTCTATGGAATTTGACAGGATAATGCCCGCGGTGGAACAACCGATCAGCCTGGGGTTGCGCAGTGTTTCATTGACAATGGGGACGATTTTGTGCGGATCGCAGTGGCCGGCGCACAGCAGCATCGCCCAGGCGGCGTTGGTCGTTCGTAAGCCTGTTTTGGCCTGCAGGGCCGCTTCGCGCGCCGCCTGCTGATGATCAAGATGTCGGCTGAATCCGATACCGATCTGTGTGGACACTTCTGATATCCCTTTCCTGCGGTCTTTAGGAAAATGATTGACCGCCTCACACAATATGGTATATTGACACACAGATTTTTTGTGTCGTAAAAAGTATACTATATAACCATTCTGTTGTTAAATAGTAAATCGAATAAATGACCCCTCGGGGAGTTTTCTAGATTTCCTTACCCGAGGGGTTATCCGGAAGCCCCTAGGGCGAAGGATCTCTTCCTCGGCAGGGCTTCTCGGTTTTTGTCAAAACCTCGAAGCCAAATTTTTTTTCAAAAAATTTGGCCCCATCGTCTAGCCAGGTCCAGGACACTTGGTTCTCAGCCAAGGAACACCGGTTCAAATCCGGTTGGGGCTAAAAGCCATCCCACAATTCCGAGTTGCAGAATATAGAATTGATTTAGTTGTTGAGGGCATAAAGGCTCGTCTGGCTGTCGAGTGTGACGGAGACCAATGGCATGGTCCTGAGGAATATGAAAGGGATCAATGGCGGCAACGTGTGTTAGAGCGCGCGGGTTGGAGATTTTGGAGAATAAGGGGCAGCACATTTTATCGAGATCCTGAGCAAGCTATGGAGCCGTTATGGCAGATTTTAGAAGAGATGAGTATTTATAGTAAGGAAAAGGGCGTGATCACAGCTGATTTGCCTTTAGTCAAAATAGATGAGGTTAAATCAAGCGATGAATCCCAAGTAGAAAAAGATTTTGCAGAAGATAGATTATCCGTTGCTCTCGAATATGCTCAGAAACGACAAGAAAGTTCCCAAGATTCTAAGTATAAGGAAATGCAGGAGGTCATCGTGACTCTTTTGCAGGAAAGCAGTCAAGGCAAGGATCTTATTGCCGATAAAGTTTTAAGAAAATTGGGTTATGTTTGTCGAGGGAGAAATAGAAATAGTCTGAGGAAAAAAGTTTCTCGTTTGATTACTGATATGAAAAGAACAGGGCTTGTAGAAGAGTATGAAACTGATAAAAGAATTAGAATAAGACTTTTGAATAATAAAGAGCCAACTCTGTTTTGAAAATTTCTTTGAGAATGATTTTTAGATTGTAGGACAGTATAAAATGATTGCGTATTTCCATGATGATGGTATAGAATTCAACCCTAGTTTGATTCCTAAACCAAGCCAGTGTGCCACGTGCAAAAAGAACGATAATCCAAAGTACGAGATTCCTTGTAATCTAACCCGCGCTGATCAGGATGAAGATATATTCATTTGCTTTGCCTACGAATCTATCTCGGGTAGAGAGAAAACTAAAGAAGTCTTGCAGGAAATGGAAGATTATATGAATCAAAAATACGGTAAGCATGGAGAGAAACGTAAAAGATAGTATGAAAATCTCTTTAGAAAGATTTGAGTCAACAATCGATGAGCGTATTGTCAATCGCGGCAGCGAATATTTTGCCGACGGTGCTGTAGGTGGCTTGAAACAGATTAAAGACGGTGTATGGGTTGCTTCAGTTGAAGGGACAGAAAAGTATAAGGTACGGATTAATCTTAAAGGCGATGAAGTTGCTGAGCATTCCTGCTCATGTCCATATGACTTAGGGCCTGTCTGCAAACATATTGTTGCCGTTCTTTATGAACTGAGAGATCAGCAATATGGTCAAAAGAAGCGAATTGAGAGCTCAAAGAAGTCTTCGAAAAACAAATCGCCGAAAAAGCCCCAAGCGAGTTTGGAAGAAATCATATCTCAAATGCCCCGGGCATCGTTAAATGCCTTGCTGTTGGATTACGCTGGCCGTGAGCCGGATTTGATTGATTATATCTTTGCCAAGCATGCCCTTCAGGCATCAGTGACAGATAAAGAACATTATCAGCAGATTATACGAAATACTGTCGATTCAGCCCGGGGTCGGCATGGCTTTATTGGTTATTGGGAATCGTCCAAGGCCGTTGAAGGCGCCGAGATGATTTTGGATAAGGCGCAGGAGTTCATCAGCGATAGTGAGGCACAGAAAGCATTGCCCATTTATCAGTGTGTTTTAGAAGAAATGGTACCGTTATTGCAGGATGCGGACGATTCCAATGGCTGTATCGGCGGCGTGATCGATCAGGCCTTTGAAGGTTTGTCGATATGTGCTCGACTTGCAAATGATAAGGTATTTCGAGAAGAACTGTTAAATTATTTGTTCAATGAATTTGAAAGCAAACGCTATGAAGGTTGGAGCGAGTGGAGATGGAATTTCTTAGAGTTAGCCGCACAGGTGGTAGAAACGACACAGGAGCAAAAGAGGTTGTTTGAAAAATTAGATCAAACGACAAGATCACGTAAAGGGGACAGCGAATGGTCAGGCCGATACAATGAAGAAACCATTAGGCGGATTAAGTTGACGGTTGCCGAGCGGCTGGGGACGGAGAAAGACGTTGAGGATTTTTTAAATCAGCATATCGAGAATCCAGACATGCGTGAACGTTCTCTTGAGCGGGCGTTCGAGCGCAAAGATTTTACTTTGGTTAAACAATTGGCTAAGGATGGGATCGTATTGGATGAAAAGCAAAAAATCGGCAGATTTTTGATAAATGGATGGACGGGTTGGTTACTCCGCGCGGCGCAGGCAGAACGGAATATCCCGGAAATAAAAGAACATTCCTTGGCTCTTTTTCTTAAGAATGGCGATCTGGATTATTATAGGATTTACAAAAAATGTTTTTCGAAACCTGAATGGGTAGCTGAGGTAGAGCGGGTTATTGGACTACTTAAGAAATCAGGTGAAGACAATGAGGGTACTTTGGCGCAGATCTTTATTCAAGAAGAGCGCTGGGATGATTTGCTTGTCTTTGTGCAACAAGATGTGAATGCCTATGTGCTTGAGGCCTATAAAGGATATTTGGCTTCGCGTTATCCCAAAGAGCTTGCAGCCATGTATGAGAAGGTGATCATAGAGGAGTTGGCACCACTGGTTGGACGCAATCATTATCAGAGGGTCGGGCAATTTTTACGGCAAATGAAAAAGATCGGAGCACAAGAGCGTGTTAAGGCGTTAATGGAAGAGATGTCGAATAAATACAAAAACCGACCGGCTTTCCTTGAGGAAATAACGCGTGTTTAGGCAATATTATGAAACAACAAAAGCAATTTAAGGAAGAGATCCATCATTGGGCTGGTAAAGCCTATGAACGGCTATTAAACAAAGCTCTGCAGGAACTCGATGATGCTTTTGGCCAGTGGCGTGCTAACCATTTAAGTCCATTTGCCTTGTCGGATAAAATTCATGAATTTCGTGATGGAAGGTCGCGTTTTTTATACAATTTGGATACGCCATCTTCTTGGGAGCATATGATTGCTTTGGCCGTTTATGAAAGAGTCTTCGACCCTAAGGAGTTGCCAGTGGCTGTTTGGGAACACATTCATCCCAGAGTAGAATTATTTCAAAGGACAGAGGCTGAAATTGCCGAGAAGAAATAGAATTCATCATCAGGAGACGGGTCCTTCCGGGCGGGTGGGGGGGTCGCGGGTCGGGCGAGGCGCAGGCTGTCAGTGATACAAAATTTTGAAAATCGATGTCATGAATAATGAACAATTAAAACTATTGATTGCCGAAGGCGAGGGATTAACCGTCGAATTCAAGGAGAAGTACACCTCGAAGATCGACAAGGATATTGTTGCTTTGGCTAATACCAAAGGCGGGTTCATCGTGCTTGGTGTAAGCGACGAGGGGAAAGTTATCGGAGAGAAACTCACCAATCAGATGAAAGCCGATATTTCAACTTTGGCGAGAAATTGTGATCCACACATAACGATTGGTAAAATTTCGCAGATAGAGAATGTCGTCGTTATTGAAATTTTTGAAGGAGATGAAAAGCCGTATAGCTGTTCGTCCGGTTATTTTCGCAGGCTGGATGCTGTTAGTCAGAAAATGTCACAAAAAGAAGTGCGGACAATTTTCCGCGAAACCGTGGACAGCGCTTTTGAGGATTTGCCCCGCAAAGATTTCACTCTTGGGGATGTATCGCTTGCGAAGATCAAGGCGTTCCTTCATGAGTCTGAAACTTCTTATAAAGTTACTAAAGCTAATCTCATGCCGTTCTTAGCGAGCGTGGGGCTTTATAAAAATAGTAAGCTCAATAACGCAGGAGCATTAATGTTTGCTGACGATATTAACCGGTTCATTCCTTATAGCGAAACAATTCTTGGAGCATTTAAAGGCACAAGTAAAACGCATATTTACGATCGCAAAGACGTCCGGGATGATTTGTTTACTCAGTTCAGTGAATCGATAGCCTTTCTTAAGAAGCATTTGAACGTGCGCAGTGAAATTCGTGAGATAGATCGGCATGACATCTACGAAATTCCCATAGATGCTTTACGGGAAGCGGTTGTCAATGCGATCATTCATCGAGATTACAGCATGAGAGGAACGAATATCTCCGTGAACGTTTTTGATGATCGAGTAGAAATTGTTAATCCGGGTGGGCTTCCAGCGGGTCTTACTAAGGAAAATTTAGGGAAAGAGTCTATCCGTAGAAATTTGATTATCGCTGATTTATTTCACCGAATGCATAAGGTAGAACGAATAGGATCGGGAATTGGTAGGATGCGCAAGTTCATGAGTCAGTCCGGTCTTAAAGAGCCAGTCTTTGAGATCGACACTTTTTTCAGGGCTATATTTTATCGTAATCCGGAGTATGCCTTAAAGGGAAAATCGCGCAAGGGTTCCCAGACAGGTTCCCAGAGGGGTTCCCAGACAAGTTCCCAGAGAATTGTTGCCATCATGAGAGAGAAATCTGCTATTACCATTGAGGAATTAGCCCGGGATTTACAGATAAGCCCACGGGCTATTAAAAAACATATCAAATCGTTGAGAGAGCAAGGAATTATTAAACGTATTGGCCCCGATTTTGGCGGGCATTGGGAAGTGCAGAATTGATGCACGATTATTACATTTTCTGTAATATTCATGCAATTTTATCTGTGGAGTCATTGCAAGAAACTTACATAAAAACGAGACGATTAAAGTAATGCATGAAAAAATTAAACTCCTTGAAGCTGAATACTTGTTAAATCAAATGATAGCATTACAAAGTGATTATTTTAAGTTCACTTTTAATTTAAGCGCTTTCCTTTCAGCAACAAGGTCTGTTTTGTATTTCATGCGAGAAGAACTGCAAGGAAGCAAGAATCAGACATGGCTTGATAACAAAATGAATGGCAGTGACATCTTAAAATTCTTTAAGAATACCCGCGATTTGAATATTCATATTCGGCCCTGTAGACCAGCGAAAGATGTAAGAGTAATGGTGCCTGTGACAACACTTACAACAACTCTTAACGGTGTAGCAATTTCATCCAGCGGCCAAATAGTCTACACTACACAACCACCTATTTCTCCAACGGAAATCCCCCAAGCAGAGTCATTCCACAATTATAGATTTGATGAGGCATTTTTTGATCAAACTTCAGTCAAGTATACTAACGACGATAAAATATTATGTAAGCGTCTGTTTAGACAATATGACGTGCTTACTTTTTGTTCCGAATACTTTAAAGAATTAACTGCGGTAGTTGATGAGGGAATATTAAAGAAATATATTTCTGGTTAGACAATGGAATGCGCATCAAAAAGTGATTAATTGCTTTGCTGTGCAATGTTTCTAATGTGGAAAACGTATTATCGACTCGCATCTCAATATCCAAGAATTTCACTTGATGAAGAAAGACAGCTTATCGCTTATGCGAGGGGGCGATCTAAAGAAAAAAGGAAGAGCTTGTTCTTCGCCATGGTGGTTTTATTATTTTTCGGATTTATAAGAAGACCTTTCCAGCTTATGTGGCACGTTATGGGGAGGATATCCTTTCCAAGGCTGTGTTTATTTTGTATGATAAAACCAAAACCTACAACTTGGAGTATAAAGACAGACAAGGGAATCTTAAGCCTGTCCAGTTTTCTTTTTATATCTGGAAGCGGATTGATGGTTTTATAATCGATTCTGTAAAAAAGGAAATCCGCAGGCAAAGGCGCCATGAAAGCCCTGACTGGGAAAGGTTTGATCGTAAGGACAGTCGATAGCTTAACGTAAAGATTTGGTCCCTAAAACGGCAAAACCAGCCTCAAGGTAAAAGTTCTTTCACTTAACCCCCTGCACATTGATTTACGCACTTTTGTTTTTTAAAAAGTGCGTAAACCAGCAGGGGGCGACGCGAAATCCTGCCTTATCCGCCTTCGCAGAATACCACGGCTTTTTAAGCCGTGGATGAATGCGAAAAAGCTTTTGCTTCGGCGAGATGTTCGCCGAAGGGCAAAGCCTCTGGTAATCCGTCGGCGGATAACCCCGGCGAGTATGGCGAAATTATCGTCCCCTGAAATCGCTTTGCGATTTTGGGGATTTAATCCCGGAGATTCTTCGAATCTCTCGGGAAAGAGAATTTTGCCATATCTTATCCCGAGGAATTTCTCAAAGAGAAATTTCCGGGACTTTACCCCTGAAATCGCTGTGCGATTTCTAGGGGCGAATCGGGGTAAACCGGGTATCACGGGCTTTAGCCCGTGGGGCTCCATGAACAATAAATTTATCAAAATTTTTGTTATCATCCTGGCGATTCTTATCGGACTGGGCATCGTCAAGGACCAGATCATCAAGGCGGCCGTGCAGGTGGGGGCCTCCCAGGTCTTGGGGACGGATGTACGGGTGGGAGGTTTTTCTTTCGGGATCCTGCGTCAATCCGTGCGCGTCAAGGCCTTTCAGATCGACAATCCCAAAGGATTTCCAAAAGGAAGCATGCTGGATGTCACGCAGGTCGGGGTTGATTATGATCTACCGGCACTCTTGACTGGAA
>MHGM01000017.1:4205-7064 GCA_001805565.1 Omnitrophica WOR_2 bacterium RIFCSPHIGHO2_01_FULL_52_10 | reverse complement strand
TGCCCTCAAAGTCGCCGAGAAAAAGGAAGCCGCGCCGGCGGGAAAGCCGGCGCAGCCGCTTTCTCTTAAAATCGATGAACTTCGTTTGAATGTCAACAAGGTTGTTTATAAAGATTACACACAAGGGAAAGAACCGCTCATTCAGGTCTTCGACGTGAATTTAAAGAACAAGACCTACCAAGATATTCAGAGCGCGCAGCAACTCGCCGCCCTGATTATGGCGGAGGCGATGAAGTCCACGGCCATCAAGGGGGCAAAAATTTACGGGGTCGCGACAATTTTAGGCGCCGGATTCTTGCCCGCCGGTATCGCCGGGACGCTGCTGGGCAAAGACAGCGCCCAGGCGGAATTCGGCGTTTCTTTCGATCGGAGTTATCAGGCGGCTCTGGAAGTCATCAAGGGAAATGGGGTGGTCACCGATGAAAATAAAACCGCAGGGGTCATCAAGGCCGAGGTCAGCGGCCATAACGTGACCGTGAAGGTCATGAAACTGGAACAGGGGAAAACGGAGATTGTGATTACGGTGCGTAAATTCCTGATCCCGCAGCCCGAAGTGGCGCAGGGGATTTTGTATCAAATTCAGGAAAAACTAAATAAATGATTGATCCGTATCTCGTCGGTTAAATAAATACGGAAAGCATTGTCAGAATTGCGAAGATAAGAACGAAATAGCCGAAGTTGATCTTTTGGGCTAGGCGCAGCAGGATGTGGATGCTGGTCAGCCCGACGGCAAATGAGACCGAAACCCCAACGCATGCCAGCGGCGTCCAGGCCGCGGCGCGCAAATTCAGCAGGATGTTCGCCCCCAGAACGATCGGCAGGCTCATCAGGAAACTGATCTTCAAGGCGTAGGCCCGATCGAAATTCCGCAAAAGAAGTGTGGCAACGGTCAACCCCGAGCGCGAGAGCCCGGGGATGGCCGCGCATCCCTGCACCAGCCCCAAAATGATCCCGTCTTTGACGCTTAAGTCTTTGAGCGTTTTGTGCCCTTTCAGGTCTTTGATCTTCAATTGTCCCCAGGCCGTTATCAAAAGGAAGATGCCGATGACCAGGGTGATCGGTTTCGCCGTTGAGGAAAATTGGCCGGTCCACTGCGTGATCAGCTGGCGCAGGATAAGCCCGATCGTCCCGCTCATGACCGTCGCGGCGATCAGAAAAACGGTGAGGTTCCGGGTTTCTTCGGGTTGCGCGCGGTACTTGAAAAGGGCTGTCCCCAGATGGCCGACATCTTTACGGAAATAGATGGCCGCCGCCAGAAACGTCCCCAGATGG
Source organism: Omnitrophica WOR_2 bacterium RIFCSPHIGHO2_01_FULL_52_10 (assembly GCA_001805565.1). GTDB lineage: Bacteria > Omnitrophota > Gorgyraeia > Zapsychrales > Zapsychraceae > UBA10015. The sequence goes on along the minus strand of MHGM01000017.1, from coordinate 5,792 downwards.
AGGAACATGGTATGCCGGGTCATGGCCTGGAACCCGTCCTGGTGGCCAAAGAGGTTCTGCATGGTCAGGATCAAAAGGCTGGTGGAGCTCACCGGAAGCCATTCCGCGATGCCCTGGATCGTTCCTAACACAATTTGTTCGAACATAGAATTCATCATATCAGAGTTGTTTTAGTTGGAAAGGAAATTCTTGGGGAATTTTACCTTTTGGCTTGTTTCACGTTTTATTTTAGGATACAATAACCTCGGTTTAAGTCAGAATGAAAAAGGACATAAAGATGAATAAGAATATTTTTATTTTGTGTTGTTTTTCCGTTGCGGGATGCACGTTCCAGACGCTTTCCGAACCACCCGTTTTGGGTGGTAAAGGGACTAGGGCGGCCCAAGATTCCCGTCTGACCCGTATCAACAGCGTGCGCGTGGGGATGACGTCCCGCGAGGTGGCCGCGACGATGGGAGAAAAGACGACCATTGGTTATGAACGCCCGGAGGCCGCTTCGAACGCCTATCACCCGGTAACGGTGAATAATCCTTATCACAAAGAATTCTTGCGAACTGCGGAGAAGACTTACGATATATTCTATTATTTTTCGCAGATCCAGAGGGCGGACGGGATCATCTCCAGCGACGAACTGACGCCTTTGGTCTTTGAAAATGATATTCTGATCGGCAAAGGCTGGGATTTCTTAAATAAACTCAAGAACCAGACAACCACGAAGTAAAGATATCCACTCTTGTTTAGTCCGATTATCCCCTATCACAGAATCCCGCGGCCCGTTTCCTGGCAGGAGCAGTTCGGCCGTCGCGCCCCCCTGGAAGTGGAGATCGGTTCCGGCCTCGGTGAGTTTCTCATCCGCAGCGCCCTGGCGCATCCGCAGCGCGATTACGTCGGTATTGAACTGAATTGGGAGAGAATCTGCAAAACGTTGACGGGGATCACGGCGGAACGTCAGCAGGGCGGATTGAAAAATGTCCGTCTGTTGAAAATCGACGCGCGGGTGGCTTTTGAACGGCTGTTCCTTCCCCAAAGCATTGATCATGTGCATTGTCTCTTCCCGTGTCCCTGGCCGAAAAAAAGGCATCTTAAACACCGTCTTTTTTCCAACGCTTTCTTGAAACTCATGAACAGCCGTTTGAAGCGCGAAGGACAGGTCAGGATCGTTACCGATTTTTTGCCTTACCGGGAATGGATTTTGGGAGAGATGGAGGGCAGCGGTTTTGAGGTCGTCGCCGGCAGTATTGCGGCGCGTTATGACACCAAGTTCGAGCGCAAGTGGCAAAAAGAAGGTCAAAAAGAATTTTATGAATTGAACTTGACCAGGACGGAATCCATCGCGGTGCCCGTCAAGGAGGATGCGCCGTTGCCGGCCTATCAATTAAAAAAATTCGACCCCAAACGATTTTGTTTCGAAAATCAGGCTGGGGCCATTTCGGTCATTTTCAAGGAGATGCTCTTTGACTCCGCCAGGCAAAAAGCGATGGTCTATGTGGTCGCGGCCGAGGAAGAGCTGACCCAGCATGTTTGGATCACGGTGATGAAAAAAGGGAAAATATGGCGCGTGTGCAAATCCGACGGGCAAAATGTTCT
>MHGM01000017.1:3793-4181 GCA_001805565.1 Omnitrophica WOR_2 bacterium RIFCSPHIGHO2_01_FULL_52_10 | reverse complement strand
GATCGAGCTGGTCTACGAAACGGGGAAAAGGCAGGAATGAATATTTCGCGAAAGACGGCGCTGGTCCTGCTTTTCGTTTTCGCGGTAGCGGCCTTTCGTCCTTATCTGGCTGATGCCAAAAAGGCGAAGGCGAAACCCGCCATGACCTGCAAGAGCGCGATCCTTTCCAGCAGCACCAAGGGCAAAAGGCTCTTCGGCAAGGATGTGGGAAAGAAAATTCTGCCGGCGAGTACTGTTAAGATCATGACGGCCCTCATCGTTTTGGAACGACTTCCGCTGGAGCAGTACGTGACCGTCGGCCCGGCGGCGACGAATGTTCAGCCCACCAAATTGAATTTAGTGCCCGGAGAACAGTACAGGGTCGCGGATCTGCTTTACGCGATACTTC
>MHGM01000017.1:1120-3764 GCA_001805565.1 Omnitrophica WOR_2 bacterium RIFCSPHIGHO2_01_FULL_52_10 | reverse complement strand
CCTGCAATTGGGCGCGCGCAATACCAAATTTGCCAATTCCAACGGATTGCCGGCGAAAGGGCGCCGTCAATACACCACGGCGTACGACATGTATCTTATTTTTGTGAAAGCTTTGAAACACAGTTTTTTCCGTGAAGCGATCAAGCGAAAATACAAAACGATCTATTCCAGCGACGGACGCAAGATCGTGCTTAAAAGCCACAATAAAATTCTTTTTTCCGGGTGGAAGAAAGAGATTTATGGAAAGACGGGATATACCCGGGCCGCGGGGACGTGTTTTGTGGGGACGCTCAACGACCGCGGGAACACGCTGGTCATCGGGGTCTTTGGCTGCAACGACCGCTGGGGGTATATTAAAAGGATCGTTTCCAGATACGGCGGAATTTCCTTGTAGTTTTACTGAAGTTTTGATGGGAATCTTTTATAGAAATTTCAGGCAAAACATGTTATCCTGATAAAGTTATTTTTAAAAATCAAAGGAGGAAGAATATGGAAAATCGTGTTTTTACACTTGCTCTTGTTGGGGCCCTAGCGGTTGTGGTTGGGGTTGGCATTGTTGCCAAACAGATAAAGGACCCATTGTTGCACGAACTGGTGAAACAACAGAGGCAAATGCTCAATACCCAGCGGCGCATAGAGAAGAATCTGACCAGCAGTCAACAGTCTGCATTTGAAGTTGGGCCGTCGGCGCAGTTCATGCAAAAGTATCAAGCGCTCGAGCAGCGGGTGGCCGCGATGGAGACCAAGTTGACAGCTCTCCAGCAGGCCGGGGCCGCCGCTCCAGCGCTTCCGCCCGGTCCGCCGCCGGAAGATTTCACGACCGTTTACACGATTCCCCTCACGCATACGCCGGTCATCGGCCAGAAGAACGCGCCGGTCACCATTGTCGCATTCACCGATTTCCAGTGCCCGTTTTGCGCGCGCTTCCATGCCCCGATGGTTGCGGCGATCAAGGCCAACCCCGGCAAGGCCAATTATATGATCAAAAATTATCCTCTTTCTTTTCACCCGCAGGCGAAACCGGCCGCCAAGGCCGCTTTAGCCGCCGGGGAGCAGGGCAAATACGCCGAAATGGCCAACGCCCTTCTGGAAAACAACCAGAACCTGGGCGAAGAACTTTTCAAGAAGCTGGCCAAGGATATCGGCCTCAACGTCGATAAATTTTGGAAAGATTATCAGGGCAAGGACGCCCAATGGGAAAAATATATCCAGGATGACATCGACCTGGGCAATCAGGTGCAGGTCCGCGGGACGCCCACGTTCTATATCAACGGCCGCAAGACCAACGCCCGGGACGCGGCGAGCTGGAACACGGAGATTGAACAGGCGTTGAAGGAGAAATGACAGTTATTCATACATCAGGAATTCTAAAATCTGAAATTCGAAATACGAAATCCGAGACAATATGGAAATTGGTTACGTAGGAAGGTTAGAAAAAGTTGGAAGAGGTTTGAAAAGGTTGCCAGAGGAAGAACGTTGTAAAGGGTTGCAACTTTTTTTAACTTTTAAGATTTGTTTTGTGCTTCGGATTTCGAATTTAATGAGAATGCCAATTTAGGAGGGTTTCATCATGGCCAGAAAAGGCGGGATTACAAATAAATATTACAAGGAAACGCGGGGCTTGAAGGTCTCCGGCGGCCAGAAGGTCAGCGGGGGCACCATCCTCACGCGTCAGGGGCACCGCTGGAAGCCCGGCATCAACATCATCGGCCGGACCAGCCTGGTGGCCGGCTGCGACGGGGAAGTGTACTTCACGCGCAAGAAGAATAACTACAATAAATCAACGACGTATATTAACGTCCGACCCAAAGCCGGTAAGAACTAGGTTAAGGTTACGAAGCCCGTTTCGTTATAAGGTTAGGGTGACGTAACAAAATTATTTTGACCTAACCATAACCGCTAAACGATACGGGCTTCCTTTCCTTTACCGTTACCCAATTTATTAGGAATAAATTATAAGATGTGCGGGATCGTCGGTTACATCGGAGAAAAGCAGGCCTCGCCGGTTCTCTTGTCCGGCCTTAAGAAGCTTGAATACAGAGGTTACGATTCAAGCGGCATCGGTGTCATCACCAGCGATGACGGCAAAATGCTCCTGTACAAGACCCGCGGCAAGATCAAAGACCTTCAAGCGCTCCTCGCAGCGCATCCTGTTCCGGCAAGTTCCATCGGTATCTCCCACACCCGCTGGGCCACCCACGGGGTCCCTAATAAAATCAACGCGCATCCTCACGCGGATTGCACGGGCAAGATCCTGGTCGTCCACAACGGCATTGTCGAGAATTTCGAGGAACTCAAAAAAGAACTCCAGCGTAAAGGCCATCGGTTCGCTTCCGAAACGGACACCGAGGTCGTTTCCCATCTGATCGAGGAAAATTACCGGGCCTGCCTGCCGGGCAGGCAGGGAGATCTGCTCTCCGCCGTGCGCAAGGCCATTCAAAGATTGCGCGGGGCCTTCGCCCTGGGGATCATTTCGGCAGACCATCCGGACACGCTGATCGCGGCGCGCGTGGGCTCGCCGTTGATCATCGGTCTGGGCAAGAACGAAAATTTCATCGCCTCCGACGCGCCCGCCATTTTAGAATATACCCGCAAGATCATTTATCTTAAAGACGGCCAATTGGCGGTCCTGCGCAAAGACAAA
>MHGM01000017.1:0-1111 GCA_001805565.1 Omnitrophica WOR_2 bacterium RIFCSPHIGHO2_01_FULL_52_10 | reverse complement strand
GGCCGAAAGTCGATACCGTGACCTTCAAGCTCGACGCGGTCCAGAAACAGGGCTACGCGCATTTCATGCTCAAGGAGATCCACGAACAGCCCGAAGTGCTGCGGCAGATGCTTCAAAAGCGTCTGAAGGCCGGCGTGGTGCATCTGGAAGGGCTGGGATTAAACGACCGGCAGTTGAAGGCGGTCGATGCCGTCGTGATTGTCGCCTGCGGGACCGCGTATCACGCCGGGCTCGTCGGCAGATATGTGATCGAGAGGCTTTCCGGCGTGCCGGTCAGCGTCGATGTCTCCAGCGAGTTCCGTTACCGCCAGCCGATCATCGGCAAAAAAACCCTGGTCATGGCGATCAGCCAGTCCGGGGAGACCGCGGACACGCTGGCCGCCGTCCGGGAAGCCAAGGCGAAGGGCGCGAAGGTCATTTCTATTTGTAACGTCCTGGGTTCTTCGCTGGCGCGGGAATCCGACGGCGTTTTGTACACGTACGCCGGCCCCGAGATCGGGGTCGCTTCCACCAAGGCCTATACGGCGCAGTTGTGCATGCTGTATCTGATCGCCCTGAAACTGTCCTCACTCAAACACGCCGTATCTTCCCGGGGAAGACATGTGCTGATCAAACAATTGAGAAATATCCCCGCGCTTTATGAGAAAATTTTGAAGAATAAAAACGCGGTCGTGGCTATTGCCGCGGCCAACTCGCATTTCGGGTGTTTTCTGTTTTTAGGAAGGAACGTTAATTACCCGTCGGCTCTGGAAGGAGCATTAAAGCTCAAGGAAATTTCCTACATCCCGGCCGAAGGATACGCCGCCGGGGAAATGAAGCATGGACCCATCGCCTTGATCGACGAATACCGGGCGGTTGTGTGTATCGCGCCGCAGTCGCCCATTTACGAGAAGATGGTTTCCAATATGCAGGAGATCCGCGCGCGCCGGGGCAGCATCATTGCCATCGCGACCGAAGGCGACAAGGCGATCGCCCACCACGCCCGTCAGACCATTTACGTCCCGCGGACGCATGAGCTTTTGACGCCGCTTCTGGTCGCGGTCCCCTTGCAGCTGTTGGCCTATTATATCGCGGTCAAGCTCGGCTGCGACGTGGACCAGCCGCGTAACCT
>MHGM01000016.1 GCA_001805565.1 Omnitrophica WOR_2 bacterium RIFCSPHIGHO2_01_FULL_52_10 | reverse complement strand
ATTTCTGGACATGGGAAAAAAGATGCAAGATCTATGTTTATCCCGACCATGATTCCTTTTTGAAATCGACCGGCGGGGCCGAATGGTCCCATGGGTTGGCGGAGTACAACACAAAGACAATTTATAGTTACGCCTGGCACGAAGGTTTTCTGGATTCTTTATTGCCGCATGAGATCGCCCATTTGATCTTCCGGGATTTTATCGGGTTCAAAGGCGAGGTTCCTTTGTGGCTGGATGAAGGCGTTGCCCAGTGGGAGGAAGAGGCCAAGCGTCCCCAGATGAAGGCCATGGTCAAGGAACTTTACGAGAAAGAGGGCTTCTTGTTCATCAACGACATGATGAAGCTGGACATCCGCAGGCTTAAAGACAAGGAGGGCGTTCATGTCCGCGCCGCGCTGACCAAAGACGGCAGTCCGGGGGTCGTGTTTTTGAGCAGTGATAATCTGGTCAATACGTATTATTTGCAATCTGTTTCCATGGTCGGATTTTTGATCGAGAAATTCGGCGGCGAATCGTTCACGGCTTTTTGCAGGGAATTGCGTGACGGGGAGACCCTTGAGCAGGCCCTTAAGTCCGCGTACACGACGATAACGACCACCAAGGATTTCGAGAAGCGGTGGAAGGAATACCTGGATCAACTATAATGAGGGAGGTTAGCATGTCTGGATCTTCAAGAAGTAATCGCTATGGTTTTACGCTGATCGAACTGATGCTCGTCGTCATCATCATCGGCGCCCTGGTCGCGATGGTCATGCCCCGTCTGGCCGGACGCGGCGAACAGGCCCGGGTCGCCGCCGCCAGGGCCGATATCCAGACGAACATCGCCACGGCCTTAAAGCTCTATGAGCTGGATAACGGCAGTTTCCCGTCGAGTGAAGAAGGGCTCAATGCCCTGTTGAGCAAACCCTCCTCCGCCAGCAACTGGAACGGCCCGTATCTCGAGCGCAAACCGCTCGATCCCTGGGGCCGGGAATATAATTATAAATCTCCCGGAGAGCACCGCACGGCCGATTATGACCTGTACTCTTCCGGCAACGACGGGGCGGAAAGCCAGGATGACGTTAAGAACTGGGACTAAAAAAGGATTTACTTTGATCGAGGTCATGGTCGCCACCGTCATCCTCGCTTTAGGGACGGTTTTTTTATCGCAATCGTTTTTCATATCGCTGGATTCGTATAATTATTGTTCGCGCTATTTGCAGGTCATGTCCTGGGCGGATGAGAAGGTATGGGAAGCGGAAGAGAGTTTAAGCCGCCTCGGTCCCGCGGCCGCCTTGAATAATGCGGGAAGTTTTACCGAAAAGGGGAGAAATTTTACGTGGTATCTGGCTCATACCCCTCTGGATGCGGAGGGCTCACTTTACAAAGTCGACTTCGCGATGTCCTGGCAGGAAGGCGCGCGCAAGGCCGGGATCCAGCGCAGTACTTATGCCCGTTATGAGAAAAAAGAAGAATAGCGCGGGAATGACCTTGATCGAATTATTGATCACCCTGACCATCTTGTCGGTCATTTCCCTGGCCATTTACGCGTCGCTTAACAGCGGCCTGAAGATCTGGAAACGGATCAATCAGCAGCTGGCGCATGAAGACCTGGATATTTTCTTCGATCGTTTTGGTCACGACCTGCGCAATTGCGCGCGGTTCACGGGAATATCGTTCACGGGTACGGAAGAGCGGGTTGAATTTCCGACCATCCTGCCCGGCCTTCGTTTTGGAGGAGATGTCGTCGGGCGAGTCAGCTACGCGTATGACCCGCAGGCAAAGGCCCTTACCCGCGTCCAGCAGGATTTCAGCCAGATCCATTCCGGAGAAGAATCGTCCAAAACACAGCCGATCCCTGATCTGGGGTTGGTCAAGTTTCGTTATTATGTGTATGATAAAGAAACCAAGGAATATTCCTGGCGGGAAGATTTTCTGGAAGGGGATTTTCCGTTAGCAGTCAGGATAGAACTGGAATTAGGCGATGGTCCGCAAGCGCAGAGTTTTACCAGGACGGTCAGTCTTCCGGTCTCCGGCTGATCGCCGGGGCAGCATATTGATCATCACGATCTGGTCGATCTGCTTTTTAAGCACCTTGGCCGTCATTCTCGGGTTAGGAGTCCGGCAGAAATTACAGCTGGTTCAGCGGCTTGATGAGCGGGATAAATTGCATCTGATCGCCGCCGCGGGGATCAGGCGGGCCATCGTCCAGATAGGGCAGGACAGGGAGAGTACGTTCTACTCTTTCCTAGACAGGTGTGCCGATGATCCTTCCGTGTTCAAGGATATGGAGGTCGGCGATGGGCGCGTGAGCATCTGGTACGATTTCTTCGATGACGTTTCCTCCTCCCGCAGGGAGCCTACCGGCCGCAGGGAGCCTACCGGCGGCACGACGAAAATCCATTACGGACTTATCGACGAGGAGCAAAAGATCAACGTCAATATCGCTGGCACCGCGGTGATGGAGCGGCTTTTTGAATTCCTTTTGGGCGGCGATGAAACGCGCTCCCAGGACCTGGCCGCCGCCATCACGGATTGGCGCGACGCCGACAGCGAACTAAGCACTCCCGTCGGCAGCGCCGAAGATTCCTTCTATCGCAATCTGACGTACAACCCTTATGAGGCCAAGGACGCCCCGCTGGAGACCCTGGATGAATTGCGCCTGGTCAAAGACATGGATGCCAATTCCATGGAAAAATTAAAAGATTACCTTACCGTCTTCGGCGATGGTAAAATAAATATCAACACGGCTCCCAAAGCGGTCCTTTGGGCCCTGGGGATGGGCACATATCTTACGGACAAGGTCATGTCTTATCGTTCGGGCAAGGATAAGGCTTTGGGGACCGCGGACGATAACGTTTTTAAATCGGCCGCCAACATCGTGTCGGATCTTAGCCAATTTACCAGTTTGGGCGATTCGGAGGTGGCGGACCTGGCCCGGATCGTGGACCAGTTTTTGAAAGTACAGTCCGAAAATTTTATGGCGCGCGCCGTGGCTCATTTAAATAACCGGCGCAATACGACCGAAGTTGTCGCGGTCTTCAATCGTAACGGTGATATTTTATACTGGCACGAATTTTAACTATGACAAAACCTGTCATCGATATTAAAAAGTTTTTTACCGTACCGGATATCGTCCATGCGCGTCCCCAGGAACAGGTCGGGATCGATTTGGGCGGCAATCATCTCAAGCTCGCGCGGGTCATCGTCCAGGCGAACAAGCGGGAACTCGTCGATGTCGTCCACCGCGACATCACGGGGTTGTCCGAGGAGGATATTTCCAGGGCGCTGAAGTCCGCCGTGGAGACTTTAAAGGCCAGCGCGCCGGAGGTCGTGGTCACGATCCCCGCGCATCTGGTCATTACCAAGAATATCGAGATTCCCTCCACCGACCCGCGGGAGATCATGGCCATTGTCAATTTGCAGGCGAGCCGGCACACGCCTTATTCGCGGGAAGAGATCATCGTTGATTATATCCACGTCGGCGTTTACAAACAGACTTACAGCCGGATTCTTTTGATCATCGCCTCGCGCGAGGTCATCAAAAGGCAGTTTCTGATCGTGGAAAAAGCGGGATTCAAGTGCGCCGGCGTGCTCTTTGCCCCCGAAGCCATAGCGGCGACGCTGGATAAATTCTTGAAGTTGAACAGTCACGATGTCCCGATCGGCAGTCTTCACGTCGATGAAAGTTCAACGGATTTTATGATCATCTTCAAGGACAAGCCGATCTTCATCCGTTCTATCCCCGTGGGGACGCAGCATTTTTTTGAGGAAAAAGAGCGGTATCACGCAAAATTCGTCGAGGAAGTCAGGGGATCGCTGGAGGCCTATGAGGGAGAGTCGGTAGGGAAAGCCCCCCATATGCTGGTTCTAACGGGGGCGGTGGAGGCCACCGATGGCCTTGATACCATGCTTGCCGAAACGGCGCATATTCCCGTCCATGCGGTCCCGTATTTCCGGGCGTCGATTTTTTCCGATGGAATGGCCCAAAAGATCTCCTCCGTCCGGTACTTGTCGTTTTTTAATGTCATTGCTTCAACGACGGCCGTGCCGCCGCCGAAGGTCAGCCTTGTCCCGGAAGAGATCCGGCTGCGCAAGGATATCGAGGACCGTGGCCGGGATCTGATCAAAACGGGCATATTCATCCTTTCGCTATCGCTTGTGCTTTCGATGATCTTTATAAGCAAAATCTATCTTAAAAGTCTTTTTCTTAAAAATTTAAAGGCGAAATACGCGACCGTCACCGCAGAAGCCGAGAAGCTGGAAAAAGCTTTCGGGCGCGCCACGACGGTGGCCAACTATCTTTCCACGCGCGGTTATTCGCTGGAGGTCCTCTCTGACCTGGTCACGCTCGCCCCTTACGATCTGGAATTGGCGGACATCCGTTATGACACGCTGGGCAAATTTTCCCTGGGCGGCACGGCGGATTCGATGTCCGTGGTTTTTGCGTTCGTGGACAAGATGGAAAAGTCTCCTTACTTCAAAGACGTCAAGACAAAATACACGACGAAGAGGAAGGCGGGCAAAAGGGACCTCGTCGATTTTGAGATAGGGGCCACGCTGGAGAAAAAGACGGACGGATAATGGGGACATTTAATCTACAAGCTATCAGCAAGAAAATCACCGGCTTATCAGCGCGGGAAAGATTAGTCTTTCACTTGTCGGTCGCTTTTATTTTTTTGATGCTGCTGGATCGCTTGATTATTTCCCCAATTTCTTCGCAGATAGACGCCTTGAACAAAGAAACGCAGCAGGAAGAGGCGATGATTAAAAAGAATTTGCGCCTTTTGGCCCAGAAGGACAAGATCGTCGCGCAAAGCAGTAAATTCGAATCGTATTTAAATTCTTCCCTGTCCCAGGACGAAGAAGTGACGGCGATGCTCAAGGAGATCGAGGACCTGGCCAACAAGAATTCCGTCTATCTTATTGATCTCAAGCCCGGTGACGTCAAGCAATCCGGTGCCACCAGGAAATACCTGATCAATTTGAGCCTGGAGGCGCAGATGGACCAGCTGGCCGTGTTTATGTACGGCGTGGAAAGCTCCGACCGGCTTTTTACGATAGAAAAATACCAGATAGAACCAAAGTCGCGTGAATCGAGTGTGGCCCGGTGCAGCATGATTATCTCGCGCGTCGCGCCGCCGTAAAATAATCGTCGTACGTTGTTCGTGAAACGTGAAGCGGGCGACGCAATCTAAAAGGAGGGTATCCTGATGAAAAAAACACTATTGATCATTTTCGTTTTGGTCGCCGGATTGAGCCTAAATGCCCACGCGCAGGCAACAGCGACGGGCCTGATGGAGGTTCGCAACAAGGTCTTGAAAGAGTCGCAGGAGATCAAGGCATTGTTGCCGGATACCAAAGACGTCATTTTAGTCAGCAGCATGGTGGATTCCTGTATTTTGACCACTTCCCAGCTCGACGCGTATTTTTCCCAGCTGGGGATCTTCAACACTATTAAAAAAGATGACGTCACTCCGGCCGCCATTGGTTTCCTGGAGCAATGGTTAGCCAATATTAAGAGTACCAATGATCTCAACATCAAGAGTCTTAATGAAATCACCCAGAATATCCAGGCCAAGACAAAGCTCCACCTGGAGCGACTGACGGGATATTTTACCGATCTCAACGCGCAGATCGAGCAAGAGCTGGCGCAATTGGCCGCTTTAAAGAAAGCGCTGGGTATTTAATTGCAGCGTATTTGTGCTTGTCCATTCATCCCGGGTCCAGTAAAATAATTCCATGCGCATCGCGATAACAGGGGCAAGTGGTCTTATCGGCACGGCCGCGGCCGCTTATTTTCAAGCCCGTGGGCACGCCATAACGCGGGTCAGCCGCCAGAGAGGCCGTCTGGATCTGGATCCGGTCAGTTTCCAGGGCCAGGACGTGGTCATTCATTTGGCCGGGGCTAATATTGCCGGCCGGCGCTGGAGCAGGCGTTATAAGAAGCTCCTTTATTCCAGCCGTATTGAAACGACCACCCAGCTATGCAAGGTCTTGACGAATATGAATAACCCACCCCAGCTTCTTTTGTGCGCCTCCGCGATTGGAATATATGGGCATATTGAACCACCGGTATGTGTAAATGAAGGACTTATTATGGGATATAGATTTTTACATAAGCTTTGCGTAGATTGGGAGCACTCCACTCATTTGGCTGAAGAAATAGGTATTCGTGTGGTACATATGAGGTTCGGTATTGTTTTGAGTCCCAAGGGAGGGGCCTTAGCCAAAATGCTGCCTGTGTTCAGACTGGGTTTAGGCGGCAGGCTGGGTTCGGGCAAGCAGATAATGAGCTGGATTGCCTTGGATGAACTCCCCGCGGCCATGGAGCACGTGATCAATACTCCGGATTTGTCCGGAGCAGTCAATTTTGTGGCGCCCAAGGCGGTCTCCAGCGCTGAATTCACGCGTGTTCTGGCTAAGGCGCTGCGCCGGCCGGCGTTTCTGCCGGTGCCCGCGCTGGTCATCAAGGTCTTGTTCGGGGAAATGGGTGAGGAGCTATTACTTTCCGGGGCGAATGTCATTCCCAAGCGTTTGAGCGAAAGCGGCTACGTCTTTCGCTATCCTGACCTGGAAACGGCACTGTCCAAAATGTTCCCACGCTAATGGAAGAACACACACGCCACGTTGGAGTTTTGCTGGTTTCTTTGCATGTCCCGCAGGCGCAGTCGCTCAAAGATAAACGGATGGTCCTGCGCAGCATCAAAGATAAAGTGCGCGCGCATTACAACGTCAGCGTGGCCGAGCTTGATGGCCAGGACAAGTGGCAGACCGCGACTTTGGGCTTCGCGGCCATCAATCGTGACCAGAGTTATCTCGATGGGCAATTAAGCAATGTTCTTTCATTAATCGAACGCCACGCGGCCGGCGCGTTGGTGTGCGAGCACAAAATTGAATTTCATTAATTTTATGTTACAATAGCAGCGCTATGTCCTATCTAGTTCTTGCCAGAAAGCACCGCCCGCAGACCTTTGACGAAGTCACCGGTCAAGAGCACATTACGGAGCTGCTTAAAAAAATAATCCAGTCCAGCCGTATTCACCACGCGTATTTATTCTGCGGCCCGCGCGGGATCGGCAAAACTTCCTGCGCGCGCATCCTGGCCAAGTCGCTTAACTGCGAAAAAGGCCCAACGCTCAAGCCCTGCGGCGAGTGCGTCGCCTGTCAGGAGATCACCCGCGGCAGCAGCTTCGACGTCCTGGAAATTGACGGCGCATCGAATCGCGGTATCGACGAGATCCGCACGTTGCGTGAGAACGTCAAATTCGCCCCCAGCGCGGGCAAGTACAAAATTTATATCGTCGATGAAGTGCATATGCTCACCACCGAAGCCTTCAACGCGCTTCTGAAAACCCTGGAAGAACCCCCCGCGCACGTCAAATTCATCTTCGCCACGACTTCGCCGCAAAAAGTGCCGGCGACCATTATCTCTCGCTGTCAGCGCTTTGATTTCAAGCGCATTTCCGTTGACACGATCGTCGCCACGATGGCGCAGATCAGCAAGAAAGAGAAGTTAAAAATCGACCAGGACGCGCTTTACACGATCGCTAAGGCGGCGCAAGGGAGTTTGCGCGACGCGTTGAGCATTCTCGACCAGTTAAGCGCTTTAAGCGATGAAGGCATCGTGGCGGCAGACGTTTTCTCCATGCTGGGAATGGTGGAGACGCAATTTTTGTTCGACTTAACCGGCGCGCTGGCGCAGAAGAACTGTTCGCTGGCCCTGGAGGTCCTGGAAAGAATCATCGACCAGGGAAAAGATATCAAACAATTGAACAAGGATCTGATCGAACATTTCCGCAACCTGATGATCGTTAAAATAGGCGGGAAGGCGTTAGGAAAACTCATTGATTACCCGGCGGCCGTCAAGGATATGTATTTGAGCCAGTGCGCGCAATTCACACTTAAAGATATTCTTAAAGCGATCGACATCCTTATTGAAACGCAGGAGATCGCGGGAATAACCGAATCGGCGCGTATGTCGCTGGAAGTGGCTTTCGCCAAGCTGACGTATATCGGTGAGGTTTTTGCTGCGCCGCCCGTTGCCGCCGCGCCAGCGCGCCTGGCGCAGCCACAGCCGCAACCGGTGCCCAAAAAGCAACCGGAGGCCAAACCGGTTCCCGGGGCCGGATTTACCACAGCCAATGTTTTGAAAAGCGAAAAAGGACATATTGACCTGACGCCCGTTGCCGAAGGAAGTTCTGGAGAAGATGACGACAACGTTGAAGAGATCGAGGAGATCCGTGAAGACGTCCCGTTGCCCGGATCCGCCGTTCAGGAAACGCTCGATCTCTCGCAGATCAAGCGCTGCTGGGATACGCTCACGTTCGCGGTCAGCCGCGAACGGATGTCGCTGGCCACGTATTTGCAGGAAGGCACGCCTCTGGAATTCAAGGACGGGTGCCTTACGGTCGGGTTCCCTCCCAAATGCGCGTTTCAGAAAGAAGCCCTGGAGGACCAAAGCACCAAACAGCTTGTGGCCAAAGTTTTTTCGGCGAAACTGGAAACACCGGTGAGTCTCCGTTATGAACTCATCGGCGATTTCAAGCCGCGGGAAGAAGAGGGAATTATTAAAGAGGCACTGGATACCTTCAAGGGTAAAGTCGTGAGCCGGTGGCATAAAGAATAAAAACAGTCGTAAGTCGTAAGCTGTAAGTCGTAAGTAACAGCTCAAGCCAAGATTTTTGCTTACGACTTATCACTTACCACTAATATATGGCTTATCCAAAGTTAATTGAAAATCTGATGGAGCAATTCGCCAAGCTGCCCGGTGTTGGCCGGCGCAGCGCCGAGCGGATGGCCTTCTGGATCCTCAACCATCCCAGAGAAGAGGCCCAGGAATTGGCCGAGAGCATCTTGAGGCTCAAAGACGGTCTGCGTTTTTGCCGCCTGTGTAACAATCTTAGCGACACGGAAATTTGTCTTATCTGCTCGGATACTAACCGCGACGAAGCGACCGTCTGTGTCGTTGAAGACCCCAAAGACGTTTTGGCCATCGAGCGCACGGGTTCTTACCGCGGGCATTACCACGTCCTTCTGGGGACGATCGCGCCGGCCGAGGGCCGCGGCCCCGAAGACCTCAAGATCCCGCAGTTGCTGTACCGCATTTCCGCAAATAACATCAAGGAAGTGGTGATTGCCACGGACGCCGACAACGAAGGCGAGATGACCGCGCTTTACCTGACCAAACAGTTAAAGCCGACAGGGGTGAAAATTAGCCGCATCGGGTTGGGGATTCCGGTGGGGAGTTCGCTGGAATTTGCTGATATGTCGACGTTAAGCATGTCCTTGAAGGCGCGCCGCGAAATTTTGGAATAAACGTTCTTGATGGGCGCGTTGCTTGCCGGCATTTAATTTAAATCCGTATACTCTTTTTGCGGATGGGATATTTCCCGCGGGGTATTGCGCAGAGAGAGCCGGTAGAAAACAACGCCGATGGCGGCGCGAAGATCTTCAGTGGTGAACGGTTTCAAAAGCAGTACCTTGCCTTTTTCCTCCATCATCGCGGCCTTTTCGCGGTAACCCGTAATGTAAACGACCGGTATCTTCAGATGATCTTCAACATACTTGCCCGCCTGGATACCGTCTATCGAGCCCGCCAAAGACACGTCCATAATGACCAGATCCGGGTGGGGCAGTTTGGTGCTTTGCTCCAAGACTTCCTCACCGGTGGCAAGGACCGTCATGACATCGTATCCCATCCGTTCCAGCGTATGAGCCATTTCCCTGGCAACGGACTGGTCATCCTCAACGATTAATATGTTTTTTCTGGTTGGGGCAATCATTTTGAATCCCTGGTGTCTAACTAATGCTTTTCTAAGCCTTTTGTCGTTCATGAGAGTATAGAATGCGAATGGGGGAAGAAGCAAATCCTTGCGCCGGTAATTGACAGAATCTTGACAGAGCAAAGGCGGTTAAGAAAGCGTTTTTAGGCCGCCAGCTCCGTAAAAATCCCTTTGGGATTCTACGGGGCCAGCGCCGTTTCAATGGCTTTTTTGAGGTCTTGGGCGTTGAAGGGTTTGGATAAGGGGAAGCGGTTATTGGCCTCCATGGCCGCGGCCACGGGGCGGTAGCCGGTAATGAAGATAATGGGCAAACTTAACGCCGGGTCGATCTGTTTGCTGGCTTCAATGCCGGTCATCCGACCGCCCAAAACTACGTCCATAATAATGACGTCCGGGCGGATTTCGGAGACTTTGGCCACGGCTTCCTCTCCGGTTGAGAGAATACCCGCTGATTCATATCCTATTCGGCGAATGGTGCGCTCCAGCGGCCCGGCGATATCTACGTCGTCTTCGACAATGAGGATTCTTTTCGGGGTTCCCATACGAAAAATATGATACACGAACGTCGCCACGCGCACAAATGAATTTTTAAAAAAGAAGAGTTTGTCAGGCCGCGGTCATTTGCCAACAGCGGTGCACGCGCCGGTTGCGGTAATCTTCAGGGATG
>MHGM01000015.1 GCA_001805565.1 Omnitrophica WOR_2 bacterium RIFCSPHIGHO2_01_FULL_52_10 | reverse complement strand
AGACCTCCTGGATAACTTTTTTCAGTAAATCCAAATTCATTGGGTTGCGCTCAGGTTTCGTGAGCGTTTTAAAGACCGATCCAAATCCGATATAATCGGCTCCCGCCAATTGGGCCTGCCGGGCGTGCTCATAACTCTGGCAGGATACACCGATGATGGCCTTGGTCCCGAGCATCCGCCGCGCATCCTTGACGGGAACGTCGTCCTGTCCCAGATGAACACCATCGGCGCCGGTGAGACTCGCCAGGTCAGCGCGATCGTTGATGATGACCGGCACACGGCCATTGACCGCGCGGAGAATACCTTTCAAGCACCTCAAGGTGTCCCGCGCTGCTCCCAGCTTATCCCGCAACTGGATGATATCCACTCCGTGGCGGATGGATTCCCAGGCGATTTCAAAAAGCCGGCCGTCATCGTTGACCTGACGGTCCAAAATCAAATACAATTCAGCCTGGTGCAATAATTTTTTTTTCGAGGGCATACATGCGGTAACGCAATTTCTTAAAATCCTCTGCGGTATGTCGATCTTTCAATTTCGCAAATTCTTCCAGCACACGGATCGATTCTTTGACCCGCTGCGCATTGGCATAAAAAATATCATCGACCTTCCAGCGCGCAAGTTCGCTGTTGACAGTTTTCCTCCCGACATCGCCTTCGACATGACGCGCCGCAACCAGATTCGGGATACCAATGCCGGCGGCCGATTCGGTCAACTGATGACGGATCGTTTTTAAACCACTGGTCCATTGCCGCTGGTCATACACGAACCGGCAAATATCCTCGCATACCCGCAACCCCTCTTTGGCCCGGTTGAGGTTCGCGTCCATCACGCGATAGAGTTTCTCGTCCTTCATCCGACGCATTGGCACTTTCTTCTTCTTCGAAGAAGGACCGCTTCGATAATGTTCGTTGATGAATACCGCGGAACGTAGCGGGCGTATTCCACTTTACCGCCGTATTTGCGAACAACATCGCTGCCAGCGACCTCTTTGCCCCTCCAATCGGCGCCTTTGATAAGGACATCGGGCTTGAGCGCGGCAATGAGCTTTTGCGGGGTCTCTTCGTTAAATATCATCACGTAGTCAACACAGGCCAACGCCGCCAACACGGCCGCCCGCGCGTTTTGGGACACAATGGGCCGCCGCGGCCCCTTGATCTTGCGCACCGACCGGTCGCTGTTAAGACCGATAACAAGGACGCGGTTCTGCCCCTTCGCCTTCTCTAAATACTGCACGTGGCCGAAATGTAAAATGTCAAAACAGCCGTTGGTAAAAGCGACCGTTCTGCCCTGGCGTTTCAACCGGGCAAGGGTACGTTGCAACGTCTTTAACCCGAGAATTTTTTTGCGTGTATCCACCCGTGCGCCTAAATTTTTTCTTCTACCAGTTCACAAATCGCGTGAGCGATACATATATGCGATTCCTGGATCCTGGCTGTCTCCGTTGAGGGAACGATCAGGCTGATATCCGTGAGCGAAGCCAGCTTCCCGCCGCCGCAACCCGTCAACGAGATCGTCTTTAATCCCATTTTCTTCGCCTGCTTAATCCCTTCAATGACGTTCCTGGAATCGCCGCTGGTGGAGATGCCGAAGGCCACATCGCCACGATTGCCCAGCCCTTCGATCTGACGGGCAAAAATGATATCAAAACTGTAGTCGTTACCCAGCGCGGTCAAAATCGATGTGTCGGTCGTCAGGGCAATCGCCGGTAAAGCCCGTCGTTCTTTCTGGAACCGGCCGATGAATTCCGCCGCGATATGCTGACTGTCGGCGGCCGACCCGCCGTTACCGAAAAACAGGATCTTGCCATGATGCTTAAACAATTCCAGGATGGACTCAACAGCTTGGACGATTTTTTTGTTATTGGTCTTGAGGGTTTTTTCTTTAACGCGGATAGATTCGTGGAAAATACGCTCAATATCTTTCTTCATATGATCCTCTTTAATTCTTAAACGGAAAACGTCTTGGCGATGGCGTAAAGATCGTCATCAATGGTCTTATGCTGACGCACGGCCTCTTCGATCTTGACCGAGCGCATTTTATTGTCGCGCAGGCTCACCATTTCCCCGAATCTCTTCGCCACGACCATTTCCACGGCCTTGAACCCGAAACGCGTCCCGATAATACGGTCATACGCGGTTGGTGTTCCGCCGCGCTGGATGTGCCCCAAAACGCTGACGCGCGTTTCGTATCCGGTACTTTGTTCAATCAAATTCGCCAGCACCTCTGCGATGCGTCCGACCCGCTGACCGCCGCGGCGGTCTTCGCCTGCAAACGGCGTTTCGTGTCCCAGGACCTTGGCTCCTTCCGAAACCACCACGATGCTGAAGGTCTTGCCTCGCTTATGGCGCGCTTTAAGCGAATCGCAGATATCGCTGATATTAACAGGAAGTTCTGGAACACAGATAATGTGCGCCCCGCCGGCGATTCCCGCCTCCAGGGCGATCCAGCCCGTGTAACGGCCCATGACTTCGATGACCATAATCCGGTGATGGCTTTCAGCGGTCGTGTGCAAACGGTCGATACATTCCGTGGCCACGTTGACCGCCGTGTCGAAACCGAAAGCGTAATCCGTTCCGGAAAGAGCGTTATCAATGGATTTGGGAACACCCACAACGGGGACCGCGTGATGTTTATGCAGCTCCAGGGCGATTTTAAGCGTGTCCTCTCCGCCGACGGCAATAACAGCGTCCATGCCGCTGCGTTTGAAATTTTCATGAATCAACGCCGTTTGGGCTTTGTCCAGAGGAGGGATCAGACGGCTGGTTCCCAGGATCGTCCCGCCACGGTCCAGAATCCCGGAGGTCAGACGCAGATCGACAATGCGCATGTCATTTTCAATGAGCCCCATCCAGCCATTTTTGATACCGGTGACCACATATCCCTCGAGCATGGCCTTGTGGACAACGGCCCGGATCACAGAATTCAACCCCGGACAATCCGCGCCACCTGTCAAAATACCTAATTTTTGCATCACGTTATCCTTATTGCAATACCCGGCTCAAGCGCGGTATCCTTGAAACGGGATCTGGGTTCCGGATCGCTCTTCAAGATTTTCCTTTTTGCCGGCTTTTTTATCTTTGACGGGATCTCCAAGGATCTTGCTGATGTAAACGGAGATATTCAATGATTCATCCAGCCCAATGATGTCCTGGATCTTGCGTTTTGCCGTTTCCTGGACGATGGACGTCACCTCGGGGATATTGACCTCGGAACACAACACCATGCGGATCTTGACGTCCAACGCCCTCTTCGATGCCCGGATATCCACCTTGCATTCCTTGACTTCAGGGAAACGCGAAATCGTGCGCCGGATTAAATCCTCCAGGGCGACCAAGGCGACCCTGACCCTCCCGGAAGGGTTGTCAAAAGCGATGATCTTCTCTTTATGGGCATTGACGTCGAGCTGGCGATACAAGATGAAGTTAATGAATAAAAGTCCCACGGCAATGGACCCAACGGCCACGCGCAGGTGATCATCCAAATAGGTAATATAGAGCAAATCCGCGATGTCTTTGTAAGAAAGCACATTGAGCACGTAAAGAACGGCAAAACATCCCAGGAAAAGAATGATCGTTACATAGAATAAAATGGCCGCGCGGGTAAAAAAGCTCATTTTTGCCCCCTCTCTATGCCCTGAATATTAACGTTGATTTCTTTAAGGCTGATATCCACGGTCTTTTGAACAACTAATCTTACCACATCCTGAATGTGCCGTCCAATATCGGGGATATTCATCCCGTAACGGACAACCACTTGTATATCAACGCTGACATCGTTGTTCTCATCGACATTGACCGTGATCCCCGGGACAGTCTTTGTTCCAAAAAGCTCGATGCAGTTTTCCGCAAAAGTTTTCGAAACCAATTCCACGCCGTCAACGTCCGTGACCGTGGAAGCGACGATCTCTGCCACCACGTTTTTATGGATATGGACGATTCCCAGATCAATCTGATAGGGCTGTTTCATTTGTGGACCTCCGCGTCGGTTTTCAGCATTTTTTCCAAGAAATGCGTCGTGACATCGCCTTTCAAAAACGACGGATGGCTGACGATCTCCTTGTGCAGCGGGATGGTCGTTTTGATCGGCGCGACATAAAATTCTTCCAGCGCACGGCGCATGATATTGATGGCCTCCGGACGGGTTCTGCCGAATGTGATCAATTTGGCCACCATCGAATCATAATAGGGGCTGATCTTGTAGCCCGGATAAATGTGGGTGTCAATGCGCACGCCAAGTCCACCGGGCAGATTCAACTCTTCAATCTTCCCCGGACAAGGAATAAAATTGTTATCGGGATCCTCCGCGTTGATGCGGCATTCAATAGCAGCCCCGCAGATCTTGACGTCCTCCTGCTTGATCTTTAGCGGCTCGCCCGCGGCGATCCTGATCTGTTCCTTGACGATATCCATGCCGGTAACCATTTCGGTTACCGGGTGTTCGACCTGAATACGCGTATTCATTTCCATGAAATAAAAATTGCTGTCCTCATCCAGCAGGAACTCAACGGTACCAACACCCTTGTAATCGACGCTCTGGGCGGCTTTGATCGACATCTCACCCATTTCCCGGCGCAATTCCTCGTTAAGGACCGGTGATGGCGCCTCTTCCAGAAGTTTCTGGTGGCGCCGCTGAATGCTGCAATCGCGTTCGCCCAGATGGATCGTATGCCCCTGTCCATCGGCGACAATCTGAAATTCGATGTGCCGCGGATTCTGGATATATTTCTCGATATAGACCGCGTCGTTGCCAAAATTCACCTCGGCCTCGCTTTGCGCGACGGTTAAAGAACTGACCAAGGCAACATCGTTATGACACACCCGCATGCCTTTTCCGCCTCCGCCAGCCGCGGCCTTGATGATGACCGGATATTTAATGGCCTTGGCAATGGCGATCGCTTCCTCTTTAGTAGTGACGACCCCTTTACATCCCGGCGTTAAAGGGACACCGATCTTGCGCATTGATTCACGGGCGGCAACCTTATCCCCCATCGCGCGAATGGCCTGCGGCGAAGGACCAATAAAAGCAATGTTGCATGATTCGCAAATTTCCGCGAAATGGGCGTTTTCGGCGAGAAAACCGTACCCGGGATGAATGGCCTCCACATCAGTAATTTCGGCGGCGGAAATAATGGCGGGGATGTTCAGATAACTGTCGATGCTCGCGGCCGGACCGATGCACACCGCCTCATCGGCGAAGCGCACGTGCAAGGACTCGCTGTCCGCCTCGGAATAAACGGCCACCGTCTGGATATTCATTTCGCGGCAGGCGCGGATGATGCGCAGCGCAATCTCACCGCGGTTGGCTATTAATATCTTTGAAAACATATCGTCATCCGAAAAAATAATCGTAGGTCATAAGTAATAAGCGGCAGGCTAAAAGATTTCAGCTTTTACTTACGATCCCGACGCGCCATCTTCGATGTCGGTCGGGACTCCGACCGAAGCCTTAACCGAGCGGCGGAGCTTATCACTTGCGGCTTACGACTCATTAAAATTTCTACACAGGTTCAACGGAAAACAGCGTCTGCCCGAATTCGACCGCTTGAGCGCTCTCGACATGAATCTCGGCGATCTTGCCGCGCACTTCGGATTTGATCTCGTTCATCAACTTCATGGCTTCCACGATACACACAACCTGTCCGATCTCCACGGCCTGTCCAATCTCGATGAAAGGTGGCGCTTCCGGCGAGGGCGCGCGGTAAAATGTCCCGACCATCGGAGATTTGATCTCCTTGCGGCTGGAATTACCGGCGGTCTTTTCTCCATCGGAACCGGATTTGGCAACAACCTGCGTTTCGATGGAATAATCCGGCGGCTGACGACGCCCGATCTCCGGGACATCACCCTGGGTTTTCTTGATCTTGACCTTGGTGCCATCTCTCTCGAGCTCAATTTCTGAAAGATCGTGTTCATTCATGAGATTGATGATTTCTCGGATCTCTTTGAGATTCATTTTTGTGCCCTCTCAACATAGGTTCCGGTTCTAGTATCGATCTTGATGCGGTCTCCCTCATTGATGAATAAAGGAACTGGAATCGTCGCACCGGTATCGATGGTGGCCGGCTTTGTTCCCGAACGCGTCGAATCCCCTTTGATGCCCGGATCGCTGTGCTTAATTTCAGCGATAATAAACGTCGGCAGGACGATCTTCAAAATATCATTATGGTGGCAGATACCGCGCACTTCGAGGTTTTCCTGGAGAAACCGCGCGTCATTCTCTCCGATGACGGCCTTAGGCACGAGGACTTCTTCATAAGTGGTATTATCAAGGAAATGATAATAATCACCGCTTTGATAAAGATTCTGCAACCTTCTTTCCTCCAGAGGAACATCTTCAATCCGTTCGGAACTGCGGAACGTTCTTTCTAAGATCTGGCCTGTCTTAATGTTTTTAATCTTTACCCGGACAAAGGCGCTTCCTTTGCCGGGTTTAACGTGGTGATATTCCAGCACAGCGTAAATATCATTGTCGATGCGAATGCCTACTTCCGAAGAAATTTCATTGATGGATATCGTCACTTAATACCTCACATCCTTTGGGGGTTACCAGAACCATGTCTTCGATACGAATACCGAACCGGTGCGGAATGTAAACGGCCGGTTCGATGGTAATGACCATACCTGCTTTGAGAACAGCCGGATTGGATTGTGAAAGACGCGGCGACTCGTGGATATCGAGTCCCACTCCGTGGCCGAGCGCATGCCCGAAATATTGGGCTAAGTCGTTTTTGGCTAAATGGTTACGTGCCGTCAAATCCAGTTCCGCCACGGGAACGCCGGGGCGGATTCTTTGGATTGTCTTGCGTTGCGCCAGCGCCACGGCGTCGTTGACCCGTTGAACAAATGGCGGTATTCTACCTAAAAAGAACATACGTGTCAAGTCGGACTTGTAGCCTTTGACCTCAATTCCGATGTCCACCAGCACAATATCGTTTTTACCCAGCCTGCGGCGGGTCACTTTGGCGTGTGGATAGCAGGAATTTTGTCCGGAAGCCACGATTGGCGGAAAGGAAAACCGCGCTCCCTTGTGTCCAACGAAGTCTTCCAGGCGCAAAAGGATATCTTGTTCACAGACATGCGGCCGGATAACCCCAGAAACAAGTTTATAGGCTTCTTTGTGAATGGCCAAGGCCTCGCGGATGTGCCTGATCTCCCCGGTATCTTTGATTTCGCGTAACGTTTCCACCGGATGCGACACCGCGACCAGCTTGATCGAAGAAGGACACTGCCGGGAAAGCACCCGGTACTGGGCAAGAGTAATGTGACCAGGGTCAAACCCTAAACGACGGATACCTTGCCGACGGGCCGTCTGAAAAAGAGTTTCACTTTTACTCTTAATGTAGCCCACGACCCCAATTCCTTTTAAACTCTTGCGGGCTTCCAGGATGTAGCGAAAGTCAGTGATATAAGATGCCTTACGATTGCCGACCAGCAGCCAGGATTCCGACGCGGGAAAATGCGTCAAATATGCGATGTTGGTATCCTGCGTGACCAAAAACGCGTCGATACGGCGCGCCGGGAAGGTACTGACGAGTTGTTTGATTCGGGAATTCACGAAGAAAGGTTATTTTTTGATGAGACCGATGACGGCTTCTAATCCCAGGACGTAACTGTCGGCGCCGAAACCGCTCACCTGCCCGTGGCAGACCGGCGCGATGAGCGAGGTGTGCCGAAATTCTTCCCGCGCATAAATATTGGACAGATGCACCTCAACGGTCGGGATGGACACGGCGGCGACCGCGTCGCGGATGGCCACGCTCGTGTGGGTATAGGCCGCCGGGTTGATCAAAATGGCTTTAAATCCACGTTGATTGGCCTGGCCGATTGTATCGACGATCTCGCCTTCGTGGTTGGACTGGACGATCTCAAGTTCAACATTGTTCGACTTGGCGAATTCCTGCAACCGGCGGTTGATTTCTTCCAGCGTCGTTTTGCCATAAACATCCGGCTCGCGCTGACCAAGCAGATTAAGATTCGGCCCGTGGATGACTAGTATTTTACTCAAGTTATCCCCCAATGTTCTGTATATGGTGAATGGGACATGGTTAATGGCAAGTTTTTCTATTCACCATTTACCATTAACTATTTACCTCTTTGCGCTTCATCAACGAGCATGATCGGAATCCCGTCCCGCACGGGATATTGCCGTCCGCAGCTCGCGCAGACGATCTTCCCGTTTTCTTCCTCGACGTCGCCGCGGCAGGCGGGACAGGCCAGGATTGAGAGTAATTCCTTGTCGATCATACCGTTTCTTTCTGTCCGTTAGGCTCCCCTGGGCCGGCAGGCTCCCTTCGGGAGGAGGAAATCTCAACGAATTTCATCTGCAATTCGTACGCGGCCGTGTTGAGCACATCGCTTTCCTTTTGGGTCAGATTCCCTTTGGTCTTTTCCTGAAGTAAAATCAACGTCTCAATGGCAAATTTTGCCTGTTCCAGATTCTTCTCACTGGTATTAGTAACCGGATTAGGGATCTCCCCTAAAAAGACCATCGCCTGATAGGCAAGACCACTGATGTAATTGATAAAATTCGCCTCATAAGCGCCCGAAGGATCTTCGTGCGTGGGACCGGGGACGTCTTGGGGCTGTGATGGCTGCCGGGAACCTGCCGAAGACTGCGGCGAGGACTGCGCATTTACCCTCGGGGATGTTTTATCCGCGCCGCTCCCGCGCGCGATATTCTCCAGCCGCTCTTTTTCCTGCGCGGCGGATTCTTTCCATGATTCGTCGACGGATTTTTCTCTATTCATGTTTGTTGCTCCGTTTGCTCAAGACAGGGTCTTAGAATATCATCTTCGCACACTACTGTCAATCCTCCTTCATTCGTCGGTCAGTTCAAAAGAGATAATCACGTTAAAGGTCAGCTCGGGGAACGCAAGATCAGGCGGAAATGGCGGAAACGGCGCGGATTCTTCAATACTGCGCATCCCGATGTTTTGCACGTAGGCGCTGGAATGGGTTTTCTCCTTGATGATTTTGACCCCCTCCAAAGCGCCCGAAGAAGACAACACAAAGGTCAAATAAACCTCGCCCGAGGCAAAATCGGGGTTATCGGCATAATAATAAGCCCGCTGTTTAATCCGCTGGCGAATATTTTGTGTATAGCTAAGATATTTAGGGTTTGTGATCTTCTCGGACTGCAACAGCGGCACGGATATCTTGCGCTCGCCGCCAAAACCCTTGATGCCGGGCAAGTCCTTCTCGCTTAATTCAACGCGTTGCGCGGATTTTGTCACTTCATGAAGATCATTCTGGAAGGAAGAAAAAATATCGTCGTGCTTCCGGGAAAGCACTTTCACGTCGGGCGGCGGCGAGGGTGGTTCTTTGGGTTTGCTGAGCTCAACGTCCTTAAAGACGCTTTGCGGCTGCGGATTGGGATCATTCTTGATGGCGTCGTAAGTCACCTCGATGGTCCGTACCGGTTTCTCAAAAATCTTGATATTCTGCGTGAATAAGGACGGCCCCGTAATAAGCGCCGCGTGAACAGTGAAGGAAACCACAAGGCTGCCGTAAAACAGCCGGTTATCGATTTCCGCCGTTAGATTAAAGGGGACACAATACTTAATTCTTTCTAAAAAAGGCACTGTCCCCTTTAATTTAGAATTAAGTATTGTGTCCCCCTTGGTTAAGTATTGTGTCCCCCTTGGTTACGTCGCTCGTCGTTCGTGAAACGTGAAGCGAGACACGATTCACTCTTCACGAGATACTTTTTTTCTATCCCCCGGTGCCGGGGAACGAATTTCTTTTATGAAATACGTAATGAACCGAACGGTGTCTTTCCAAGGGTTGATCTTGCTTTCTTCATCACGATAGATCGTCATGACCGGCACAGAATCGATGCGGAATCCCTGTTTTGAGGATTTCATCAACAGTTCGGTCTCGATCTCAAAATCATCGCAGGTCAAAGGCACTTCACGCAGGACACGCGAATCAACATATCTGTATCCGCACTGGGTGTCCGGGATATGCTGTCCGCAGGCTTTTGAGATCAGCGACGACATAAACCGGTTGGTCAGATACCGCACGCAGGGCATCCCTTGCGGGTTAACCATCCGGTTGCCGACGATCATGCCAGGACGCTCCTTCGCGATCATGTGCATGAATTGTCCAATATCCGCCGCGTCATGCTGCCCGTCGCCATCCATCGTAATGACCCCGTCGTAACCGTGTTCGAGGGCATACCGGAAACCATCGCGCAGGGATTGTCCTTTCCCTTTCTTGACATCATGACGGATAACGGTTGCGCCATTTTGGCGGGCGATCGCGCCAGAATCATCCGTGGAACCGTCATCGATCACAACGACATCAAGATTCTGGACGCGCAAAGATCTGACCACCGCACCAATGGCCTGGGCTTCGTTAAGGACCGGAATAAGAACGCAAATCTTTGTCATAATCAATACGCTGATAATTCCTGTCTGCGATCAGGCTGGTTCCTCATATACTGGTTATCTGATCCCCCCCGCTTCTCCGGAAACGGAGGAAACGGAGGAAACGGAGGAAACCGCAAATTCGCGAAAAAGCAGCCACTGCGCTGGATACCTGCGGATCTGGTCTTCGATCACGGTCAAATAACGGCGCATGATCCTGCGAATGGCTTCTTCTTCCGGGACACCCTCCTCA
>MHGM01000014.1:10835-11744 GCA_001805565.1 Omnitrophica WOR_2 bacterium RIFCSPHIGHO2_01_FULL_52_10 | reverse complement strand
TCGCCGGATATCGCCCAGGGCGTTGATACCGGTGGCGCTGGAGATCAAGGAATCATGATCGGTTATGCCTGCGACGAAACTCCCGAACTGATGCCGTTGCCGATTGTCTTGGCCCATAAACTTGTGCAGCGGGTCGAAGAGGTCAGAAAGAACGGGACCCTTAAATATCTGGGGCCGGACTGCAAGAGTCAGGTCACAGTCGAATATGAAGACGGGACACCCCGGCGCGTTGATGCGGTTGTCCTGGCCTGCCAGCATACCGAGGAGATTTTGGATAAAACGGGGAAAAGGATCACGGAAGAGGCGCGAAACGAAATCATCAAAACGATCGCGGCCCCGATCCTTGGAAAATTGACGGATAGCAAAACGAAATATTACGTTAATGAAACGGGAAAATTTGTTGTGGGAGGTCCACAATCGGATACGGGGATGACGGGCCGCAAAATTATCGTGGATACCTATGGCGGTGTTGTTTCACACGGCGGCGGCGCTTTCTCCGGCAAAGATCCGACCAAGGTCGACCGCTCCGCCACCTACATGGCCCGGTATGTCGCCAAGAACATCGTCGCGGCAAAACTGGCGCACAAGTGCTGGGTTCAGTTCAGCTATGTCATTGGCCGCGCCGATCCGGTCAGCGTTATGATCGACACCTTTGGGACGGGCAAGATCTCCGAGCAGGATCTCGTTGACTTGGTTCGGAAGAATTTTGATCTAACCCCCCAGGGGATCATTCGGGATCTGGATCTGCGAAAACCGATCTATCAAAAAACGGCCGCGTATGGGCATTTTGGCCGGGAAGAATTTTCATGGGAAAAAACGTCCAAAGCAGCCGCGCTGGAAAAGGCGGCAACGGCCTTGCGGTAAAACACGCAAGCAAAACGTATTGGCTGAACCAAGACAGAAGATCAT
>MHGM01000014.1:0-10805 GCA_001805565.1 Omnitrophica WOR_2 bacterium RIFCSPHIGHO2_01_FULL_52_10 | reverse complement strand
AGCGCTATAAAGGAAAGAAACCTTTGGCTGGCGCACGGATCGCCGGGTCTTTGCATATGACGATCCAGACCGCGGTTCTCATCAAAACGTTGAAGGCTTTGGGAGCCGACGTGCGTTGGGCCAGCTGCAATATTTTTTCCACCCAGGATCACGCGGCGGCGGCCATTGCTGATCTGGGGATCCCGGTGTTTGCTTGGAAAGGCGAAACACTGGAGGAATATTGGTGGTGTACGGAACGCGCGCTGGCTTTTCCCGGTGGAAAGGGGCCAAACCTTATTGTCGATGACGGCGGCGATGCCACGTTGATGATCCATAAAGGGTATGAAGCCGAAAAAGATCCGCGTGTTTTGGATAAAAAAGTTGATACGGAAGACGAAGCCGCGTTATACGTCTGCTTGAAGAAAATATTGTCGCAAGATAAAACTCGATGGCAACGTGTCGCCAAAGAGATCAAGGGTGTTTCGGAAGAAACCACGACCGGCGTCCACCGGCTTTATCAAATGATGAAGGAAAACAAATTGTTGTTTCCGGCGTTTAACGTCAATGATTCAGTCACCAAGTCCAAGTTTGACAATTTGTATGGCTGCCGTGAATCGTTGGCCGACGGCATCAAGCGAGCCACGGACATCATGTTGGCCGGAAAAGTTGTCGTTGTCTGCGGCTATGGCGATGTGGGTAAAGGTTGCGCGCAATCGATGCGCAGCTATGGCGCGAGGGTCATTATTACCGAAATTGATCCGATCTGCGCCTTACAGGCGTCGATGGAAGGGTATGCCGTGCGAACGCTGGAAGACACATTGGCCGAGGGGAATATCTATGTTACCGCGACGGGAAATTGCGAGGTTATTACAGTGGAGCATATGAGTAGAATGAAAGATAAAACGATCGTGTGTAATATCGGACATTTTGATAATGAGATCCAGATCACAGCACTAGAACGTGTGCCCGGCATAAAGAAGATCAACATCAAGCCTCAGGTCGATGAATACCGTTTCCCGGACGGTCATTCGGTCATTGTCCTGGCGGAAGGCCGGTTGGTCAATTTAGGCTGCGCCACGGGACATTCCTCCTTTGTCATGAGCAATTCCTTTACCAATCAAACATTGGCCCAGATCGAACTCTGGCAGAATACGCATAAGGTCGGAGTTTACCGTCTCCCCCAAAAGCTTGATGAGGAAGTCGCCCGATTGCATTTGGATCTTCTCGGCGCAAAACTTACCAGGCTCACGCGCCAGCAAGCCGATTACCTCGGCGTCCCCGTTGAGGGGCCCTACAAATCCGGGCATTATCGCTATTAGTTTTTACCGCAGGAATCCAAAGTCCCCCAACAGGTTGCGTAAGATCAAGCAATAAGCATTGCAATAAGCATTGCATTTGACGGTAAGGTGCTTGCTGTGTTAGAATACTCCCCAATTTGTTATCCGCCTTCAGTTAACATCTGGCGGATAACCCCCAGCGCTTTGATTCATCCCGTGGAATGCGAAGCATTCCCGGGACTTAATCCCTCGAAATCGCAAGGCGATTTCGAGGGGCGAAGTGAATCAGCAGGGGGTAATAATAGGAGACGCTGGAAAGGAAAATCGATGGCTAAAATTTATTATGACAAAGATGCCGATTTGAACGTGTATAAAGGCCGGACCATTGCCATTGTGGGCTATGGCATTCAGGGCCGCGGTCAGGCGTTAAGTTTGCGCGACAGTGGGTTGAATGTGCTGGTCGCGCAACGGCCCGGCGGCGTCAATTATGACCAGGCCAAGAAAGACGGGTTTGAGCCGGTTGAGGCGGACGCGGCGGCGAAAAAAGCCGATGTCATCATGATCCTGACGCAGGACCATGTGCAGGGAGAGCTTTATCGTAAATCCATCAAGCGTTACCTCAAAAAGGGCAAGTCATTGGCATTTTCCCACGGATTTAATATCCATTTCGGGCAGATCAAGCCCCCGGCGGATGTGGATGTCTGGATGATCGCCCCCAAGGGACCCGGCGCTCTGGTGCGCCGGCAATTCGAAGAAGGCAAAGGTGTCCCCTGCCTCGTTGCTATTCATCAAAACCCGTCGGGCAATGCTTTAAAGGACGCGTTGGCGTATGCCCGGGGCATCGGCGGCGGCCGCGCGGGGATTTTTGAAACGACCTTTAAGGAAGAAACCGAAACGGATCTTTTTGGTGAACAAGTTGTTTTGTGCGGTGGCACGAGCGCGTTGATCAAGGCCGGTTATGAAACGCTTATTGAAGCGGGCTATGCGCCCGAGATGGCGTATTTTGAATGCGTGCATGAATTGAAACTGATCGTCGATCTGATCTATGAGGGCGGGATCATTGGTATGCGCCAGCGGGTTTCCGACACGGCGGAATACGGTGATTACACACGAGGCCCGCGGGTCATCACCGAGCGCACCCGTAAAGAGATGAAAAAAATTTTGAAAGAAGTTCAGTCTGGAAAATTCGCACGGGAATGGATGCGGGAAAATAAAAACGGCCGGCCGAATTTTAACAAGTATCGCGAAGATGCCAAGAATCATCCCGTGGAAAAAGTTGGTCAAGAGTTGCGGGCCATGATGTCGTGGATGAGAAAATGAAACTCCACTTAGGTTGCGGCACGAAGAAGCTGGAAGGATGGGTCAACATTGATTCGGTACCCGAATGCCGGCCGGATCTGGTGCATGATATAACGCGACCCCTGCCGTACGCGGACCAAACGGCGGATGAGCTTCTCGCGGAAGACCTGTTGGAGCATTTTGACAAATATATCCGTTATCTGGTTTTTTATGAGTGGACGCGGGTTTTGAAGGTCGGCGGAAAAATAACCCTGCAGGTGCCGGATTTTAAGACGATCCTTTGGCGGTATTTTAAATTTGGCTATGACAATTTTGTGGATTTTATTTTTGGTGAGAACTTGTGGGAATCTAAAATCTATATCGGGCATTTCGGCAATCACAAGTGGGGATATTCGCAAAAGACGCTCAAGGAATTCGTCAGCGTGTTCGGGATTGAACTCAGGGATGTCCGACGGGTCGGGTTAAACATCCGGCTGGAAGGCGTCAAACGTCGGCACGTGACGATGCCGGAACTCGACAACGTTCAAATTTATTCGCACGCGAACAAATTCGGCAAAGGCCAGGCAACGGTTTCCCTAAAATTCGCCCGTGAAGCCATAGGAAGGTTTCAGGAAACGACAGAAAAGTCAGGCGCATTACGATGAGTCAAGGTCAGGACAGGGTTTTTATTTTTGACACCACGCTGCGCGACGGCGAGCAGGCGCCCGGCGCCAGCATGAACGAGCGCGAGAAGCTGGAGATCGCCCACGCGCTGGAGCGTTTAGGCGTCGATATTATCGAAGCTGGATTTCCAGTCATTTCCAAGGGAGATTTTGATTCGGTCAAGAGCGTCGCCAAACATATCAAAGGCTCGATTGTTTGTGGTTTGGCGCGTTCGTTGAAGGCGGAT
This sequence comes from Omnitrophica WOR_2 bacterium RIFCSPHIGHO2_01_FULL_52_10, assembly GCA_001805565.1. Classification (GTDB taxonomy): domain Bacteria; phylum Omnitrophota; class Gorgyraeia; order Zapsychrales; family Zapsychraceae; genus UBA10015. The sequence continues at coordinate 7,361 of MHGM01000014.1, read as the reverse complement.
ATCGACGCGGCGGCGGATGCCTTGAAAGCCGCGGCCCGCTCGCGCATCCATGTCTTTCTGGCCACTTCCAAAATTCACATGCAGCATAAATTAAAGAAAAGCCAGGAAGAAATTTTGCAGATGGCTGTCGAGGCCGTTAAATATGCCCGTCACAAAAACGCGGATGTGGAATTTTCCCCCGAAGACGCCTCGCGTTCCGGGAAATTATTTTTATATCGCATTTTGGAAGCGGTCATTGATGCCGGGGCCACGACCGTGAATATTCCGGATACGGTCGGCTACGCGACGCCGACCGAATATGGCCAATTGATCGCGGATATTAAAAATAACGTGCCCAATATCCATAAAGCGGTTATTTCCGTCCATTGTCACGATGATTTGGGATTAGCCGTTGCCAATTCGTTGTCGGCGGTGCGCAGCGGCGCCCGGCAGGTTGAATGTACCATTAATGGGATTGGGGAACGTGCCGGAAACGCCTCCATGGAGGAAATTGTTATGGCGCTAAAGACACGTTCCGATATTTACGGTTGTGTCACAAATATCAATACCCCGGAAATCTGCCGGGTTTCACGGCTGGTCAGCAAGTATACGGGGTTTGCGGTCCCGCCCAACAAGGCGATCGTGGGCAACAACGCCTTTCGTCATGAAGCCGGTATCCATCAGGACGGCATTTTAAAAGAGCGCTCCACGTATGAAATTATGCGTCCCGAGGATGTCGGCTTTACGGGGACCGGACTGGTTTTGGGCAAGCACTCCGGCCGGCATGCCTTTCGGGTTCGCCTGAAGCATTTGGGGATCGATCTTACTGATGCCCAGGCGCAGCAGGCGTTCGAGCGGTTCAAGCGCGTTGCTGACAAGAAAAAACAAATTTTCGATGAAGACCTGGTCGCTATCGTTGAGGACGAGATCAAGGCCGTGGAAAAGACCTGGAATCTGGTCAGTCTGGCCACCCGAAGCGGGACGAATATCAAAACGGAAGTGACGATCGTTTTGAAATCAAAGACGAAAACTTGTAAAAAAAGTTCTTCCGGCGACGGCCCCGTGGATGCCTGTTACAAGGCCATCGACGCCATTACGAAGGTCAAAGGAAAATTGCTGGATTATTCGATCCATTCTGTCACGCAGGGCAAAGACGCGCTGGGTGAAGTAACGATCAAGGTCAAATTCAAGGACAAGAGCGTCATCGCGCATGGGGCCAGTACCGATATTCTGGAAGCCTCCGCCAAGGCCTATGTTAACGCCCTCAATAAAGTCGTCGCGCCGACAAAATCCCCCGGAAAGTAACTCGCATGGATGCTCAAAGTGCTGTCTACGGAATCATCGGCTATCCCGTAGCCCATAGTTTGTCGCCCCTGATGCACAATATTGCCTTCAAGGAACTGGGTGTCGATGCCGTCTACAAACTTTTCCCGCTTAAGGAAAGTGAACTCGACAGATTTTTCGCCGCACTGCGTGAATCGTCAAGCCCCATCTTCGGGCTGAACGTTACGGTGCCGTATAAAGAACGTGTCCTTAAATATCTGGGCAATATCACTCCGCTGGCCCAGAAGATCGGGGCGGTCAACACCATCGTTATTACGAAAGAACGCAAATTGATCGGATATAATACCGACGCACCGGCGTTTTTGTCGCACTTGGCCGAATTGAAGTTCAATACCCGGGATAAGAAAATCGCGATCATGGGTTCCGGCGGCTCGGCGCGGGCCATCCTGGCGGTGTTGTGCATGATTCCCGAGCGGCCGGATTCCATCAAAATATACAACCGCACACCACAGCGCCTGGATCATTTGCTTGAGGATTTGAGCGCGCGTATCGATACCAGCCTTGTCGTGCCGGTCGCGAGCGTTGATGATCTGGATATTCCCGAGGCGGATTTGTTGATCAATACGACATCCGTGGGATTAAAGCCCGAAGACCCCAGTTTGGTCGATGAAGAGTTGATTCATCGCAAGTTGCTGGTATACGACCTTGTTTACAATCCGCCGCTGACGCCGCTTCTGCGCATGGCCAAAGCGGGGGGGGCGCGCGTCGCCAACGGATTGGGCATGCTGTATTATCAAGGCGTGCTTGCCTTTCAGCACTGGGCCAACGTCCAGCTCGATGATGACGTCAAACTTAAAATGCGCCAGGCGCTGGAAAAAGGAGCGAAGGTCCGGGAATAAAGATAGTGTCAAAAGATTTATGAAAAATATGTGTAATGAGGGATTGAGTATATGAAAGATTCCCCTCCCCTTGTGGGAGGGGATAGGGGAGGGGATGGTTGAGAAAAGCGTTAACGCCTGTTGCCAGAAAACTGCGGAATGACCCTACAGAAGCTGAAAAGCATCTTTGGTGTGTACTTCGTTCCAGGAATCTTGGCGTCAAATTCCGCAGACAAGCGATTATCGGTCCCTACATCGTTGATTTTGTATGTTTTGAAAGGAAATTGGTCATAGAAGTCGATGGTGGGCAGCATGATCAGAGTTGGAGGGATATTCTGCGGGATGAATGGCTCAGAGGGCAGGGGTTTGAGATTTTAAGGTTTTGGAATAATGATGTTTTTGCAAACCTGGAGGGTGTGTTTCAGGAGATTGAAGAACGGTTGAAATCCCCCTCCCTGTCCCTCCCCACAAGGGGGAGGGAAGCGCAGTGTTCGTAACGGTCGAGCAGAACAGAAGATACAAAGATTAAGATTAGAAAATTTTGACAGAACGGGAAGAACGGGAATAAAATGAAGGAGAGGTGATATGAGTTTGTTCATGTTTATTTTGGGAGCGATTGCGGGAAGTTTCTTGAACGTGTGCATCGTGCGGATGCCGCATGAAAAATCGGTTGTCAAACCGTGGTCGCATTGCGTGCATTGCAAGAAACAACTTTTGTGGCATGACAATATTCCGTTTATCAGTTACGTTCTTTTAAGGGGCCGTTGCCGGTTTTGCGGGCAAAAAATTTCCCCGCGGTATTTTTTGGTTGAGCTTATGACCGCGGTCACGTTCGTTGTGTTTTATCAGTATTTCGGCCTGACCGCGCTTTTACCGGCGTATCTGACCATGGTCTGCGGATTCATTGTGGCCACTTTTGTGGACTTTGAGCACCGGATCATCCCCGATGAGATCAGCGTAGGCGGGATGGCGGCAGGGTTGCTCTTTAGCGCGTTGATACCGGAATTGCATGGAATGGATGTTGGCACCGGTTCCTTGATCTGGGCCCATTTAAAATCTTTAGGCTGGTCAGTGGTCGGTGTTTTGGTTGGGGGTGGGGCCATCTACGCGATGGGCATTCTGGGGGATTTTTTGTTTAAAAAGGAATCGATGGGCGGCGGGGATGTGAAGCTCATGGCCATGGTGGGCGCGTTTCTGGGCTGGAAGCTGGCCATTCTTACGTTTTTCCTGGCTCCGTTTTTTGGGGCCGTTTACGGCATTGTGGAAAAAATACGGACCAAAGACGCGGCCATCGCGTACGGACCGTTTCTGGTGGGAGGCGCTTTGATCAGCCTTTTTTGGGGAGACGCGATCATCCGCTGGATTTTAAGCGGATATGGGTTGTATTAGATTAGCCCGTGTGTTACAATCCAACCATGTCGCGAAAAAATATTGTCTTGATCGGTTTTATGGGGTCTGGTAAGTCAATGGTAGCCAAAAGGTTAGCTAAGATCCTCAAACGGGATATGGTTTCGCTGGATGGTCTTGTCGAAGCTAAAGAAGGCCGGTCGGTTAAACAAATATTTGAAGAATCCGGTGAAGCATATTTCCGGAACAGAGAAAAAGAGGCTGTCCGGGAAGCGGCCGGAAAAGAGTTTTTGGTTATTGATTGCGGGGGCGGTGTTGTTCTGGACCCGCAAAACATCGTAAAATTGAAAGCCAACGGCATTTTGATCTATCTTTCGGCGACGCCTGAAACGATCCGTGAACGTGTTAAAAACAAAAAAGGCCGGCCGCTTTTAAACGTGAAAGATCCTCAAAAGAGGATCGACGAACTTCTTAAAGAACGCACCCCGCTCTACGCGCAGGCCGATTATACAGTCGTGACGGACAAGAAAACAGTGAAGCAGGTCGGTGAGGAGATTATTCATCTCTTGACCGTTGGTGCAAGCCTGCCCTGAGCGAACGAGCCCTTCGATCCTTCGACTAACGCTCAGGATCGAACCCTGAGTGAAATCGAAGGGTTCGACGCGGCCTTCGGCCTTGTGGTTCGACTTCGCTCACCACACCCTTCGCACCATCCCGAGCAACGTCGAGGGGCTCAGGGCGAGTGCTGAGCCAAGTCGAAGTACGAGCGACAGCGAGTGAGTCGAAGGGTGCCGTACGACGATTTTGGGGATATTCAAGATGCTATCCAATTGTGAGGACAAAAGTTGAAGACATTTCAGCAGTTTGAGAAGGTAATAGAAAATATTCCGACGACCACCTCTTGGTATTTGGCGGATTTGGGAGAAGCACGGGGAAAGCAGGAGCTTTTTACCAAACAGTCGCCGCAGAAACTAAAGGTATTGCGCGAGCACGCCTTAATTGAAAGTGCGGTCTCCTCGAATCGAATCGAAGGGGTAACGGTTAATCAGAAGAGGATTGGAACCATCGTTTTTGGGAAAAAGCATCTCAAAGATCGAAGTGAGGAAGAAGTGCGCTGTTATCGTACGGCGCTCGATTGGGTTCATCGGGAAGATGCGAAAATTCCCATTTCAGAGAAAACAACCCTTAAACTCCATCAAATGAGCCGAGGAGAAATTTGGGATGCGGGCAAATACAAAGAGAAGAATGTGGATATTATTGAGAAACTGCCCGGCGGCCGGGAGCGAGTACGATTTAAGACCGTTGAAGCTTCAAAAACGCCTGCTTTCATGGAGAAGCTAATCGAATTATGGCAGGACACTTTGAAAGAAAAGAACGTTCACCCCTTGATTGCGCTTGCGGCATTCAATCTGGATTTCCTTTGTATTCATCCTTTCCGGGACGGCAACGGCCGCGTTTCTCGCCTGCTTCTTCTGCTTCAATGTTATTCGCTCGGCTACGAAGTTGGCCGTTACATCAGTTTAGAGCGGCTCATCGAGCAGAACAAGGAACGTTATTACGAAACTTTGGAACAAAGCTCTCAAAGTTGGCAGGAAGGCAAGCACGACCCGTGGCCTTATATTAATTATCTTCTGTATATTTTGAAGACGGCCTACCAAGAATTTGAAAGCCGGGTCGGCCAGATGAAAAGCCCGCGCGGCGCGAAAACAGAGTTGATCGAAGCCGCGATCGCTTCCTTTGAAAAAGAATTCGTTATTTCCGATCTCGAAAAGGCCTGCCCGGGAGTGAGTCGCGACATGATTCGCATCGTCATGAACCGCTTAAGGAAAGAGGGACGGTTAAAAATCTTGGGCCGTGGCCGGGATGCGAAGTGGGCGAAACTTAAATAGGGAATACCCATATTAATGTGGTAATGAATGTGGTAACATAGTGTGCTAGGCTGACCGTTGGTGCAAGTACCGTACAACGATTTTGGGGCTGTTAAAGGCGATAAATGGTTACGATGTTGGGGGTTAGGGAATAAACGCTGTTGAGCATGCCATAAAATTGTTAGCCACACACAAAAATAAGAATCTTACTTTTTTTTCGAGAGTCTTGGATGGAGGAATATCTTAAGATAATGAGCATTTACCAAACGTGTAAATATAAGGGCATTAGTTTTCTCAAGTTTATGCTTTCACGAGAGAAGGACATTGAGAGTAGAAAGCTAAAAACATGAACCTGCCAATCAATATTGATGACCTTTTTACTGCCAAAACTGTCGAGTGGGAACGGTTGGAGTTCAAGGCTGGCTGGAATCCCGAGGATATTGTGCGGACATTGTGTGCCTTTGCCAATGACTTCCATAATCTGGGTGGTGGATATATTGTGTTGGGCGTTGCTGAGAAGAATGGCCGACCTATCCTGCCGCCGCGTGGTCTTTCTGTTAAAGAACTCGATAAGATTCAGAAAGAGATCATCGAGTTAGGGTACAAAATTCAGCCCTATTATCATCCAATCATTTTTCCGGTGGTTTACCGGAAGAAAAATATACTCATCCTGTGGGCTGTTGCGGGGCAGGTACGGCCTTACAAAGCGCCAGTTTCGTTATCAGGAAAAAATAAAGTTTATCGTTATTATATCCGTAAAGGAAGCGTTACAATCGCTGCCAGAGATCAGAACGAACGGGAATTGTTGGAAATGGCTGCAACAGTTCCATTCGATGATCGCGGGAACCGTTCAACCAGGATAGATGCGTTGGATTTGGGACTTATCCGCGAGTATCTCAAGCAGGTGTGCAGCGCTCTTTTTGAAGAGTCGGCAAAAATGGAGTTTATTCGCCTTTGCCGGAACATGAATTTGGCGGAAGGCCCCGAGGAACACGTGTTTCCTAAAAACGTGGGGTTCATGTTTTTTAATTCCGAACCACAGAAATATTTCCCTCAAACACAGATTGATATCGCACATTTCCCCGCGGGCCCGGATGCGGATTCGTTCACTGAGAAAACTTTTAAGGGCCCCGTGCATGTGATGCCCAAGGATGCCCTGGCGTATCTTGAGAGTCAGGTTATCAAGGAAAAAATCCGCAAACGTTCGGATCGTGCTGAGGCCGAAAGGTTTTATAATTATCCTTATGCCGCCCTGAAAGAAGCTCTCTGTAACGCCGGCTATCATCGCTCTTATGAAATCCGCGAACCTGTCGAGATCCGTATTCTGCCGGATCAGATCACCATCAACAGTTTCCCTGGGCCAGACCGATCTATTTCAAAGAAAGACCTCAAATCCCTAAAATTTCTTTCCCGTAGATATCGTAATCGCCGGGTAGGTGAATTCCTTAAAGAATTGGAACTGACAGAAGGTCGGGGGACTGGTATTCCAAGAATGCTGCGAGAGCTCAAGAAAAACAGTTCTCCGCTTCCAGTATTTCACACAGATGAAGACCGGAGTTACTTGATGGTTGAATTTCCAATACAACCATTGTTTCTCGACGATATACAGATTCAACAAGTCACAGGGCAAGTTGCGGGACAAGTCACAGGGCAAGTCGCGGAAGAAATCAATCGGTTGCTTTCGGTTCTTGATGGTGAGATGTCACGTCGAGAGATACAGGATAGACTTGTTTTAAAAGGCAGGGCTAATTTTGAAGCGCGTTATTTGAAGCCAGCGCTGGACGCAGGGTTGGTAGAACCGACCATCCCGTCAAAACCGAACAGCCGTTTGCAAAGATACCGTCTGACCGATCAGGGTAAACGGCTGAAATCAAAATAAGAAATCATATTCGTTCATCTAATTTTTAGGTCAGATGAATGAATATGACATTTTTGGGTTGATGGTAAAATAAAACACTTTTTTAAGACGCTATGAATAATAAAGTTACAAAAAATAAAATTTTCC
>MHGM01000013.1 GCA_001805565.1 Omnitrophica WOR_2 bacterium RIFCSPHIGHO2_01_FULL_52_10 | reverse complement strand
ATGGCCGCGCGGATTCCCGCGCCCCCCGCGCCGACGACGAGGACGTCATGTTCGATTGTTTGGATCTCTGAGATATCCATTAAGACTCCGTTTAAAGGTTAAGGTAACGATGCCCGTATCGGTTACGTTCTTGGGTAACGTTGCCGTTAGACGAAACGGGCTTCGTCACCTTAACCGCTTAACCATTTCCCCACGTGTTAAAATCCTTCCAAATGCCCATGGAAACCATGCGGATGTAAAAATCCGTGAACCCCACCCAGATCATGCTCACCCACGCCCAGAGCATGTGCCGCTCGTTAAGCCACGTCACCCGTTTCCAGGCCTTGTGCCCCAGATGTTCTTCTCCTGACGGGCAGGAAAAACAATTGCGCCGCCCGCCGACCAGATGCCGCCAGGCGTGACAGCCGAGGGTGTACCCCGAGAGCAGGACCACGTTGACGGCCATCACCAGCGTCCCGGCACCGACCCCAAATTTTCCATAGCGAAAACAAGATTCCACCGTGTCGTAGGCAAGAATGATAATATAAAAAATAGCGATGTAGAGCGTATAACGGTGCAGGTTCTGGAACAAAAGCAGGCTGGTTTCTCCTTTATAATCTTTCTGTGGCAAAGGTGCCACGGCGCAAGCCGGAGGCGTGGCGAAATAGGCGCGGTAATAAAATTTGCGGTAATAATAACAGGTCAGGCGAAACGATAACGGCCCGGCGAGGATGAAAATGGCCGGCGAAGGCGGGATAAAGCTTGGCCACCACTCGGGCCAATACCCGAACCACGCGTGCGCGACCGGCGGCGCGCCGGCCGCATTAGGCTCAACAAAAAGTAACGGCGAGTACAGCGGCGAGAGATACGAGCCGGCCCAATAATGATTGGCCTGCAGCATGGCCCAGGTCGTATAAATAACAAAAACCAGAAATCCTGATCCTGTTAAAAGCGGTTCCCGCCACCAGTTGTCAGTGCGCAGGGTGGTACCCATACTTTGCTCACTGCTAATGGAGGATTGTTCAGCAGAAGATACTTGCACCATGCTAGGCGATCGCGATACGGTGGCGCAGCTCGAAACGTTCTACGGCAAACATTGATCATCACGATATCCGTCAAACGATAACCGTTTCCAGCCGCGATACCGATAACCCTAAAACCAAAATTTACGGCGCATTATAGCACATTCACTTTTATTCCGTTATTTTTTATAGAAAATTCTGCGGATGGCACCGGCATTAACGCGTCTTTTGATAAAGGCCGATCAGTTCGGACTTCTCCAGAATATGTCCCTGCATCGCTTTTTCAAGCGCTTCTTTCGATGGCGCCCCTTTTAAAACGAGCGTGGTGTCCAGCGCGTAGAGCTTGAAAAAATACCGGTGCGTGCCCGAGGGCGGGCACGGGCCGCCGTAATTGACCCGGCCGAAATCGTTTCGGGCCTGTGTTCCCGGCACGCTGTTTTCCTTAATTTCCGACGTCGGTACGATGTTGTAAACGAGCCAGTGGTCCCAGTTCCCGCCCGGCGCGTCAGGGTCGTCCATAATCAGGGCAAGGCTTTTGGTCCCCGGCGGTATCCCGGTAATCGCCAGAGGCGGGTTGATGTCCTCCCCCTGACAGGTATATTTTCTGGGGATCGTCTGGTTATGCCCGAAGGCGGCGCTGGTTATCTGCAGCCGGCCGGTTTGCGACGAAACGTTTTTGGCCGCCAGGACAAACAGCGCTGAAAAAACCAAAATGTCCAACAATCCGGTTTTCATGACACCCTCCCCTCCTTTCTCGTATTCCGTATTTCGCCGCTCGTAAAACCTCCCCCGAGATACGAGCGACGAACGACGAGATACGATATGCGTTTAGGCTTCCTCTTGATACTTCTCCTTCAAGGCCTCGACGACGTGGACGTCCGCGAGCGTGGTGACGTCCCCCAGCGCCCGGCCCTCGGCGATGTCGCGCAAAAGCCGGCGCATGATTTTGCCGCTACGGGTTTTAGGAAGTTCCGCCGTAAAAATAATTTTCTGCGGCCGCGCGATGGCCCCGATCTTCTTGGCCACGTGACCTTTGAGAGCCTCATCCATTTCCGTGCCAGGCTTGTTGCCTTCCTTTAAAATAACAAACGCGGCAATCGCCTGACCCTTAATCTCGTCGGTGATCCCCACGACGGCCGATTCCGCGACGCTGGGATTGTCTACCAAGGCGCTCTCGACTTCCATGGTGCTGATGTTATGTCCAGCCACAAGCATAATGTCATCGACGCGGCCCAACAGCCAGAGATAACCGTCCGCGTCGACCTTGGCGCCGTCGCCGGGAAAATACGCGTCCTTAAAGCGGCCCCAATACGTCTTTTGATAACGCTCGTCATCGCCGTAGATTCCGCGCAACATCGCCGGCCAGGGGCTTTTGATCGCCAGATATCCGCCGCCTTCCTTGATCGGTTTTCCCTCTTCCGTGACAACCACGGCCTCGATGCCCGGCAAGGGCTTCGTCGCGGAACCCGGCTTAAGCGCCGTCACCCCCGGCAGCGGCGAAATCAAAATGCAACCCGTTTCCGTCTGCCACCAAGTGTCGACCACGGGACAGCGGCCTTTGCCGATGTGCTGGTGATACCACACCCACGCCTCGGGGTTGATCGGTTCGCCCACGCTTCCCAAAAGCCGCAGGCTCGACAAGTCGCAGCCCTCGGGCCACTGGTTGCCCCAACGCATGAAAGTACGGATGGCCGTCGGCGCGGTATAAAAAATCGTCACTTTATATTTTTCAATGATCTTCCAGAAACGGTCGCGCTCGGGATAATCCGGCGAGCCTTCATACATGACCTGCGTAACGGCATTGGCCATGGGCCCGTAGACGATGTAGCTGTGGCCGGTCACCCAGCCGACATCCGCCGTGCACCAGAAAACATCTTCCGGCTTGATATCAAAGACCCAGCGGGTGGTCGCGTAAACACCGGTCAGGTACCCGCCGGTGGTGTGGATGATTCCTTTGGGTTTTCCCGTTGTCCCCGAGGTATACAAAATGTAAAGCATGTCCTCGGCGTCCATTTGTTCGGGCTCGCAGTAATCCTGCGCCTTGTCCACAAATTCGTGATACCAGAGGTCGCGGCCGCTTTTCATCGGGATATTTTGTCCAGTCCGCCGGACAACCAGGATATGCTGGACCGTCGGGCATTCAGCCGCCGCCTGGTCCGCGGTTTCTTTTAAAGGGACTACTTTCCCGCGCCGGTAACCGCCGTCGGCGGTGATAAGAAGTTTGGCCTGGGCGTCGCGGATGCGCTCTTTAAGGGAGTCCGCGCTAAAGCCGCCGAAGACGACCGTATGCACCGCGCCAATACGCGCGCAGGCGAGCATCGCAAAAACCGCTTCGGGGATCATCGGCAGATAGATCGCCACCCGGTCGCCTTTAGCAACGCCGAGCCCTTTCAATACGTTCGCCAGTTTGTTGACAGATTTATAAACGTCTTCGTAAGTCAACTTCCGGGAATCCCCCGGCTCGCCTTCCCAGAGGATCGCCGTTTTATTGCCGAGACCTTTTTTAATGTGACGGTCGAGGCAGTTGTAGCTGGCGTTCAATTTACCGCCGACGAACCACTTCGCGAAGGGCAGCTGCCAGTCGAGGACCTTGTCCCATTTCCTGAACCAATCCAGCTCGCTTGCCCACTGGGCCCAGAAGGCCTCGCGGTTTTTGGCCGCCTCGGCGTAAATAGCTTCATCACGGATGAAGGCCTTGCGCTTGAACTCATCGCTCGGGGAAAAAAGACGGTTCTCCTCCAATAGAACGTTGACCGTTTCGCGTTGGGTCTGGTTCACCTGCTTCGTCATGCCTGCTCCTCCTTAAAGATTGGATTAAGATCCGAAGTGTAAAAAAAATTAAAAGTTTAAAAAAGTTGCAAAAAGTTGGAAGACGTTGGAAAACGTTAAAAGTTTCTTGAGGTTACTTTTGTTGCAACCCTTTGTAACGTTCTTCCTCTTGTAACATCTTCAAACTTCTTCCAACCTTTTTTAACCTTCATTGACAAATCAGCCTTTGGCTGACGAGTTTCGAATTTAACGAACAAGGTCCAATATGTTCCTGAATTGGCTGTGTTCGGCTGTTTTGAGAAGCTCGAAAAGGATCATTTCCGTTGCGGTGATGACGCCGCCCTCCGACCGCATTCTCGCCAGGCCGATTTCTTTATTTTCCGGCGTGCGGGAAGAAACAGCATCGGATACCACTTGCACCTTATAGCTTGATCCAAGCAATTGGGCGACCGTCTGGTAAACGCAAACGTGGGCTTCGATGCCGGTGACAATGATCTGTTTTCGGTAAAGAGAAGCCAGCGCTTTGGTAAAGCTTTCTTTACCGCCGCAGCCGAAACTTGTTTTGACAATGGGCTTCTGGGTGGGCATCAATCGGCGGATGGATTCGACGGTCGCGCCGATCTTCTCCGGAACATGTTCGCTCCAAAGAATGGGGATATCTAAAACCTGCGCCGCCTGGATCAATATCTGAACATTCTTAAGAAGAGTCTCTTTTTCGTGCATCAGGGGAGTGAGTTTCTCCTGGACGTCGATGACGACTAGCACGCTTTTTTCAGGTGAAAACATAGGCTATTCAAAAAATCTGGGCTGTTGGGATATCTGTAAATCCGGGGATCCGGGACTAGGGAACCCGGATATCCGGATAACCGGATCTTCTAGCCACGGATTACCGGATGGCCTGATAACCTAAAAACTTCTTAATTACTGTACTGTAATAATTCCACACCCAATCCGCCCGCCGGCATTGCCGGTCGGCTGGCCGAAATCATCAACTTTCTCGTGCAGGATAATGGCCTTGCCCGTAATATTGTATTTGCCTCCGGAAAGGTTCGGTCCCTTAAGCATTTCGAAATAATAGCCGCTGCCGTCGGCATCAATGGTGATATTGCCCAGATCGCCTGCGTGGGCCGCGGCAAAGCCGTCTTTGGATAAAAGCCCGTGCTGCGCCTGATCCGGATTAAAGTGCCCTCCCGCAGCCTGGCCGGCTTCCGCACAACTGCCGTTCTCGTGGACGTGGAACCCGTGATCGCCCGGAGGGACGTTCAAAAGGTGCGCGAGGACCTTCACGCCGTCTGATTTTTGCGTAAGGTCGACCCGGCCGATGATCGGGGAATCGGCTTGCGTTCCCTTGATGATCGCCTTGGCCGTTATTTTGGCTGTTTGAGAATCCTTGCCGTGCTCCATATCAGCGTGCGCGCCGGTTGTCATAAAAAATACGCAGCCCCAAAATACAGCAGCAAAAATAAATTTCTTGCTCATGAAATTCTCCTTCGGTTCAACAACGCACTTTTTTAGTATATACGTTTTCGATGATTTGGAAAGTGTTTTCTCCGGGCTAGAAATCGGCCAATCGGACCGGCTGGCGGCGCGGCCCCCAAGTGCCGGGCTTGTCGTCAAAATGTCCGGGGCACACGGTGCCGCAGCGCGCGCATTTATTTTTGTCTTTAAAGTTGTACGCGCCAAGCTGATACCAGTCCCGCTCGATCAGAAGTTCCTTGCAATTGTGGCAATAGGTGCTGGAGCCCTCGGGGTCATGAACATTACCCGTGTACACGTAACGGAGCCCTTTGGATAAGGCGATTTTACGGGCGCACGTCAACGTGGCCGGCGGCGTGGGGGAGCGGTCCAGCATCCTGAAGTCCGGGTGAAACGCGGTGAAATGCAGCGGCACGTCCACCCCGATCTCCCGGGCGATCCACTCGCTCATTTCGTGGATCTCCTTGTCGCTGTCATTGAGTCCCGGGATAAGGAGCGTCGTTATCTCAAACCAGACGTTGGTCTCGCGCTTGAGATAAACCAGCGTGTCCAGGACCGGCTGAAGGTCGCCAAGCGTGACATTCTTGTAGAATTCCTCCGTGAACCCTTTTAAATCCACGTTGGCCGCGTCCATATATTGATAAAATTCCGGGCGGGATTTATCCGTCATATATCCGGCGGTGACGGCGACAGTCTTGATCCCCAATTCATGGCATGCTTGGGCAATGTCGATGGCGTATTCCGCGAAGATGACCGGATCGTTATAAGTGAAGGCGACACTTTTGCAGTGCAGGGCTTTCGCGGCGCGGGCGATCTTTTCAGGTGAGGCCTGATCGGTCAAACGGTCAAATTCACGGGACTTGCTGATGTCCCAGTTCTGGCAGAATTTACAGCCCAAATTACACCCGGCCGTGCCGAAGGAAAGAATACTGGTGCCGGGATAGAAATGGTTGAGCGGTTTTTTTTCGACAGGATCGATGCAGAAACCGCTGCTGCGGCCGTAGGTGGTCAGGATTATTTTGCCGCCAATATTCTGGCGGACAAAACAAAACCCCCGCTGACCTTCGCCTAAATGGCAGTAGCGGGGGCATAGTTCACAAAGGATCCGGCCGTCTTCTAATTTTTTCCAATAACGACCAACATATTGCTTCGGGATATCATGGTCCTGGTGTAGGCGCATTGTTTGTTCCGGCATTGGGCGCAAATTGGCCCATCCTGGCCAACAGCTTCAGATCGCTTGCCGCCTCCGACAACAATTTCGTACGCGTGCACAAATTCGTATAATCCCTGCCGTCTTGCAGGTAGGTGAAGACCAGGTACTGTTCTTCCACCTGAAACGGATAGCCCTGCCCCATATCGTTGGGAAGCGACGTCAAAACAACGGTGACATCATCAATCCTGCCCTTAAATACCTTGTAGACCTTAAAGGAAACTTTGACGTTGCGGGTGCGTTCCCGGACATTCATGACTTTGCCGACAAAAACGCTGGAGGAGCTGGCGTAAGATTCCTCGACCGGCGCCACAGCCGCGCACTCGCTGGCCCGCACAACCGTCGTTGTGGACATCCAGCAAGCAAACAACAAAAATATTTTCAACACTCCCTTTAAATTCGAAATCCGAATATCGACCCATTCGACTACGCTCAGGGTCGATCCTGAGTTTAGCGAAGGATCGAAATCCGAAACAATTCCAAAATTCGAATTCTCCAAATTAAAAACATTTTTGTTTTGATTATTCAATATTTGGGTCATTTGAATTTGTGGTTTGTTCATTGAAATTGAAATTTAAATATTTCTCTACGTCTTGGCAACCCTGCCAATCTTCAAGGTCGTGTGCGTGCCGTCCTGCCAGGGCCAGAGCATGGCCAGGATCGTCGCGTCGCCAAAGGCCTTGCGGTACAGGGTCTGGTTCTTCATGATGCTGCCATAGATCTGGCACAGGACGAGGTCCGTGCCCGAAGGTGCAACTCCGGCGGGTTTGGCCGGCGGGCCTAAAACTTCTTCCAGAACCGCGCTCCACTGCCTGATGTCGGCGTTGAAGATGACCTGTTCCTGGTAATCGTCGCTCACCTCGCGCACTTGACATACGTTTATCCCGGCGATCCGTTGCGTAAATTCTTTCAAGGTCATCTCCTAGACTTTCTCCAGGCACCCCCGCTATTTTTGTCCTTCATGCCTTTTGATTCCGGGACGAAATCAAAAGGCATTCGGCCAAAATAAAGCGCGGGGGTTATTCACCGAGGTTGTACGACGGTCACTCCAGCTGATTCATCCCGGGAATATTAATATTTCAAGATGAATCAAGCGCTGGAGTTATTCGCCGCCTCTGCGGCGAATAAAAAGGAGCGGCCGCCCTTTCGAGCAGCCGCTCTCTATCAAAATAGTGAAAGTTTCCTTATTGAGCTTCTTCTCAATACCAAACGAAAACCTCTCTATTTAATTGTTATGCCTTCACAACGTTGATGGCTTGATCCCCTTTGGGGCCGCTGGTCACTTCGAATTCGACCGTTTGACCCTCCTCTAAGGATTTGTAGCCACTTCCCTGAATTGCGGTGTGATGAACGAAAACATCTTTGCCGGATTCGGTGGAAATGAAACCGTACCCTTTTTGGTTATTGAACCATTTTACTGTCCCTCTTGCCATAATGTATAACCTCCTTTCCTGAA
This sequence comes from Omnitrophica WOR_2 bacterium RIFCSPHIGHO2_01_FULL_52_10, assembly GCA_001805565.1. Classification (GTDB taxonomy): domain Bacteria; phylum Omnitrophota; class Gorgyraeia; order Zapsychrales; family Zapsychraceae; genus UBA10015. The sequence goes on along the minus strand of MHGM01000013.1, from coordinate 2,812 downwards.
TTATTCTTGCGTAAATAACTCCGTACCAGTTACACATTATGGTGTCGGAACGCACGGTGCCTGCCTGTCCCGCAGAGCGGGACCTACTCGGTCGGCAGGCATAAAAAAAGCCGCAAGGTTGATCATCTCCAACTTTGCGGTCTTACGATTTTCCACCCATGCATTATTTACTGCAATGTTACAATAGAAAGTATGCCTTAATTTGTTTTATTTGTCAAATATTTTTTGTGGAAATACTTTCCCGCGTTCTAAAATATCTTTGAACTTCTTTCCCCTGAACTGCCGCGTGCGAGAAAGAACTCAACACGGAAACCATCAATATCCCTGTGAACATTACAATTTTGCGCATAGCCTTTCCCTTTTGTCTCGCATTTGGTCACCAAGTCACCCGTCACCACGTCACACGTAATTTTTCTTGGTGACGTTGTGACCTTGTGACCTCGTTAGTCTGGCCAAACCTGCTGTTTTTCATCAGCCGCGTGCTTTTGCAAATCCTCAAGATCGATCACTTCCAGCGCGGATTCCTCTGTGGCGGATAAAATAACCTGCGGCGCCGCCCCGGCCTCAAAGGCCTCCTGCCAGCGCTGGGCACACAGGCACCACTGGTCGCCGGCGATCAACCCCGGGAAATCCAGATCAGGCCGTGGTGTGGAAAGATCGTTCCCCGCTTCCTTAGAAAATTCCAGGAATTCTTCCGTCGCCCGGATACACACGGTGTGGCGTCCAATATCTTCGGGGCCCGTGCGGCAATACCCGTCGCGATAAAACCCCGTCATCGGGAATTTGCAACAAGGCTGCAATTTTGTGCTTAAAACGTTTTTTGCTTCCGGCATCGCTTACTTCTCTTTTAGAGAATCCAGCACACGCGTGTGGACGAAAAAATCCCATTTCGCCCGGGTATGATCCTCGATGATATAAAGCCGGTTGCTCTCTTTACGGATGTCGTATACCTCGCCCAAAACACTTTTATTCCGGTAATCCCTGAAACAACAGGAATCCGCCCACACCCCTTGCGCCCAAAGCAAAATAACCGTGGTCGCTAAGATTGTTTGACGAAGTTTGCTCATTTTTCCGACCTTATCTCACAAAACTTCTGTTTTTCGTCAAAAGGTTGGGTGATGACAGGATTGTCGCCGCAGACCGGGCAAGCGGGATTGCGCTTCAAAGTAACGGTGCGGAAATACATGTTCATCGCGTTAAAAATGAGCAGCCGGTCGGTGAGGAGTTGTCCTTTCCCTAATAAATATTTGAGCGCTTCGGCGGCCTGGATGGTCCCCAGCATCCCGGCGACCGCGCCTAAAACTCCGGCCTCGGCGCAGGACGGCACGCTGTTAAACGGCGGCGGCGTTTCGAAAATACAACGATAGCAGGCGTGGCCCGGCGCGTAGGTCATGGTCTGCCCGTCGAAATACAGGATTCCGCCGTGCGAAAAAGGTTTCTTGGCCAAAACACAGGCGTCGTTGATCAAAAATTTGGAAGGGAAATTGTCCGTGCCGTCAATGACAAAATCGTAGGCGCGGTCGCCCAAAATCTCAAGAACATTGGCCGCCGCCAAGCGCTTCTGGTACGTCACGACTTCCACCTCCGGATTCATGGCCGCGATCTTTTCTTTGGCGGAAACGACTTTCGGTTTGCCGATATCCGGCGTCGTATGAATGACCTGCCGCTGCAGATTGCTCAATTCGACCGCGTCGGAATCGACCAGCCCGATCGTCCCGACCCCCGCGGCGGCCAGATACAGCGCGGCCGGCGATCCCAACCCGCCAGCACCTACGATCAGCACTTTGCCTTGCCGGATTTTCTGCTGGCCTTCAAGGCCGACGTCCTTCAACAAAATATGCCGGCTGTAACGCTCCAGTTGTTCTTCGCTAAAATTCATGCTTTTCCGCAAAACGGGGAAACCATCCCGGTGATTAAACCTTTGCTCCAAGATTCGCCATCGCTGTCAATGCCAATTCTTTCGTTCCCAATCGCCCTTCGGGCTCCAGTTCACTTCAGAATCGGCATTGACCGGTGACATTTGATTCGCGACCATTGAGGTTCAGCCATATTATCACCGAGCGAGTTCCGCAGCCGTCACTTTTTCCTTAAAACTTAGAAAAAAAGTGACGTGCGAGGATGTTTGAGCGAATGATAATATGGATGAACCGAAATGTATGATAACGTAACGCCCGAGGGCAATCAAGAGAAAACATCTGTTGACTTTAATTTTCGTCACGCTAATATAAAAATATTATGAAAAAGCCGTTTTCTCCCAACTTCAACACACCCCAGCAGGACCTCTCCAAAGAAGAGCTCAACAAGCTCGCCTCCAACGGGATCCGCGGCAACCTCGCCGTGGAATTCCGTAACGACAGCCCCGACCTCGCCTGGGAAGCGGAGCAACTGGCCAAATCGCACGGCATTTATCTGGAATTCAACCGCGCCGTGACCGGCGAGGCCAAAGAGTGGATGTACATGATCCGCATCGGCGTTCCCGGCGGCGGACCGATCACCCGCGAACAATGGCGCGTCGTGGACGAACTTGCCGATCAATACACCGCTGACCCGCAAGGCAACAGCTCGATTCGCCTGACCAATCGCCAGAACATCCAGTTCCACTGGGTCAAAAAACCCGGCGTCATCCCCATCGTCAAAGGGCTCGCCGAAAAAGGATTGTACTCCCGCAACGGCTGCGGGGACAACACGCGTAACGTGATGGCCTGCCCGCTGTCGCATTATTCCGACGTTTTCAACGCCCGCGCCTGGGCGCGGCGGACCGCCGAATATTTCCTGCTGCCGAGGGAACCGTTTATCGAAATCTTCGCCATTG